>JBFZES010000217.1:0-8783 GCA_041306725.1 Spirochaetaceae bacterium
CGCTCTTCCGATCTCTACGCGCCAAGCTTTTACGAAGCCTTCGTTCACCATGGTGATTTCAACGGCGGCCCAGGCGCGCCCGTCCCGGAACAGGAGTAACCCGGGGTCAAAGAAGGCCGCCCTGGCCTCGGCCTCGCTCATGCCTAAGTCAAAGGCCATATAGATATGCCCCGGTATGGTAATGAAGGCGGTGGCTATGCCCGAGGACTCCAGGAGAGAGCAGTATAATATCGAGAGGTCGTCGCAGTCCCCGCCGCGGTACATCAGGGTTTGGCTTGGGTATTGGAGGTAGTCCACGACGGCGGCGTTTTCCGACAGTTCTATGTAGGAGCTGTTCGGATCGATGACATAATTAAGCCCATAGAGCTTTAGCGCTTCGAAAATGCCTATGGCGTATTGAAGGTTCGGCGGCAGTTCGCCGCGCATCCGATCGCGCACGACGCTCGACGCGTAGCGGGAGAACCAGAGCACGGCGGGGTCGGTTGGCGAAACGAAAGCGGCCGCGCGGCGATCGTCCTCCCAGGACATGGCGTTGCGGTGATGAAGCGAAAGCTTAAGGCCTTCGCTCGCGATGCGGCGGGAACCGAAGAAAGAGTACTCCGCCTCCACCGCCGCGCCGGTAGCGCTATTGTCGGTGAGCGACAGCACGCGTTCGTCGAATACCGCATAGAGGGGCACGACGGCGCTCGCGCCGCGCTCAAGCCGGGGGAGCACGGCGCAGAGCCGCGGGCCGCCCATGTATTCCGGAGCGTAGAACGAAACCCTGATATTTTCTATAGGCCCGTCCTCGCCGTTACGGAACCTGACAAAGCCGAGAGGCTCAGCGTCGTACCAGGAGCGGAAAACCGGAAAGATAGACTGGGTCTCTATGCTCTCGAAGGCTAGATTGGCGCGCTTCTCCCGCAGCTCGGCCGGGGCAAGCTTAAGGCTGATGCCCGCGCTGAGCGCGTCGAGGAAGGTTCCGCTATTCGGGTTAGCGAGGCGCTGATAACCCGCCGTAAGGCCCAGGGAGAGGGAAGCGCTCAGCCTTAGGCTCGTTTCGAGCCTGGCGGCCAGTTCGTAGAAGCCCACGCTGAAGCCTTGGTAGTCGGGTATTTTACCCAAGCCCGCGAAGCCCGAAGCGGATACCGACAGGCGTTCGAAGAGCCTGGCCACGTAGGCCAAGCCCATCGAACCTCCCACGTAGAGCAGGGATTCCGAGGATTCAAGCTGTATGGACTGCACCCCGGCGCGGGCTAAGGCTTGAACGAAGGGAAGAGGCGCGTAGGACGCCTGGGCGCCTCCGCCTACGCCATAGCTGAAATCGGAAGCGCCGTCGAGCAGCTTCGGCAGCCAGGTTTCGCCATAGAGGGACAGGCCAAGCCTAGGCGCGTTCGATGGCGGCGGAGCGGCGTTCATATCTGGCCGCGGAGCGGCCGTTTGCTGCGCCGCCGCTCCGCTAAGCGCGCCGGCGGCGATGACGATAAGCCCAGCCTTCCTCATTCGTCCCACACCATGCCTCCGCCCCTATCCGCGGAGGCTGAGGCGCGTACCGCCGACCCGCTCAAGCGCGCGGAAAGGTAGCCATAGCGTTCGGCCAGTTCGGGCATTAACGCGGTCGACTTGCGGAAAAGGGCGTCGGCTTCCTCATAGCGGTCGAGCTCATAGAGTGAGCGGGCAAGCCCTATGAGGGCCCCCGGATCGTCGGGCTTCTCGGCCCTGGCCTTTTCGAACCAGGCCGCTGCTTCTTGGTAGCTGCCAAGCAAGAAGGCGATATTGCCGAGGTTTACCTTTGCCCCGCCATACGCCAAAGCATCGGCGGCTTTGAATTCTTCGAGCGCCTCCGCGTACATGCCGTATTTGGCGTAGAGAACGCCGAGGGAATTCCGTTGCCTTCCCGTGCCGCCTCCCTGGCCGAAGGCGGCGCGCATCCTCTCGGCTCGGGGTCCTATTTCCTTTGCCACGACGAGCGTAAGCGCATTATCGAATGCGGAGAGGAGTTGCTCTTCAGAGGGCTTTCGTGTGCCGCCGCTTATACCGGGCACGCCAGCGGGAGGGTAGCGCTTCCATGCTTCCGAGAGGCTGAAGAAGCGGTCCCGAGCCTTAGTATCCGCCTCGACGAGCCGCGCTCCCTCGCTCCACGCGCGCAGAAAGCCTTCGCGGAGCATCGATACGCGCACCGGTACCCATGCCTGGCCATCAATGAATAAAAAGTCGCCGGCGTCGGAAAAATTCCCCCTGGTGGCGGCCTCATCCCTGCTGAGCCGGAAGGCCACGAGCGCTTCGCCGTCCAAGGGCAGGAGCGCCGCCGCTATGCCTACCGATTCCAGTTCGGCGGCGAACAGCACGGCTATATCGTCCGAATCGCCGCCGCGGTACGCGAAGGTTTGGTAGGGGTACTGCACGTAATCCGTCTCGTCCGGCTTGCCGCGCATGGATGCATAGGGGGTCTGGGGGTCCGGCGACCAGCTTATGCCCGTAAGCCGGAGGCCTTCGAATATGCCCAGGCCGTACTGCAGATTGGCGTCCAGTTCATGGCGCAGCCTCGAACGCACTATCCCCGCCAAATACTTGCTAGAGTCGAGCACCGAGGGGTCGTTTGGGCTGATAAAGGCAGCTAAAATGCGGGGATCTTCCCATACGAAGGCGTTCCGGTGGAGTATGGCCAGCGTGGCGTCGGCGCTTACGGAGCGAGGCGCTCCTAAGAGCGTATAGAGTATACGGATCTCTCCTCGTACCCGCACGTTCTCCGTTATCGCCATTATCTGATCAGAAAAGCCGGCTAAGAGGCCGGTTTTCGCGCTAGCGCCTTTAGGAAGATAAGGGATGCGGCCGCACAGCACGGGGCCTGCCGTATACCCTTCGGCGTGAAACCATAGTTCAATGTCCCTGATCTCAGCGCTTTCGGCATTGCGTATCGTAAGTGAACCGAAGGACTTCTCCGCGTAGTCTTTGGCGAGGATGGGGTAGACGGGAACGGATTCCGACGATGAAAGGAGCACCCTTCCTTCGGCTCGGTTTGAAGCCAGGGCAAGGTCCGCCATTATGGCCACGGATAGGCCTTTCATGAAGGAATCGCGTTCTCGCAGGAAATCGATATACGAGAGCCCCGCGGAAACGGTTAAGCTTGGGCTCACGCGGTAGCCTGCATCGGCTCCGACGCGCCAGAACACGTTGCCGGTCATGCCCGACTGGTTCTCGCCCGAATAAGACCCGATATAGATGCCGGCTCCTCCCGATGCGCCGAGCTTCAGCCTCGGGAGCGGGAAGGCGAACGCCCCAAAGCCGCCGCCGCCGCTGGCTAAGAATAGCGAGCCGTCTAAAGCGCTTGTCGCAGGGGCCACGAGCCGGGCGTCCACCCCGATGTAAGGGGCGAAAAAGCCCAGATAGTCCATTTCCATGCGTAGCGAAGCGCCAAGGCCAAGCCCGAAGGTATCGGTATCCGAGAGGGGTATAAGGAAATCAGGGGCGACGCTTACGCGCACATCCTGGGCTGTCGCGCCCGATATGGCCACGGCTAGGAAAAGGCACCTGTACGCGCGCGTTATGCGCTTGGCGCGTATATCCATAGAAGCTCCTCGTCGAGGCTCAATTTGGATTACCGGTCGCGATTTTATGATGATAGTATCGTATTCTCGCGGGATTCGGACTTGCCCCGATACTAAGGATAGCTACATGGAAAATAGTATACAGCAAATGGTTAAAAAATGCGGATAAAGTTGTATGGAGTTATTATACTATCCAGTTCCCCGATGCTTGTGGCCGGGAGAACCGGGACCCTAGCCCTAGCGGTATAGACGGCCTTATCACGCCCGCAACTATGGCGCTTGCTCAGAAGACACAAGCTTCGATGAACAAGCTATTGTTTTTGAATAAAGCTGCCGTTCTGAAGCTCGCGCATAGCCTGATCAAGCTCCTCTTGCGTGTTCATGACTATGGGGCCGCGCCAGGCTCCCGGCTCGCCGAGCGGGCGGCCGCTTGCAAGGAGGACGCGCATGCCCTCCGTACCCGCGCTCACGCGCAGCTCATCGCCGCGGTCGAAGAGCACGAGATAGCGGTTCTTGATCGGCGCGGCGCGTATGGTCCTGTCAGTGGCAAGGTCTTCGAGCAGCACGCCTTGCGGCGCGGATGCGGCGTGGAACCAGCCTGAGCCCTCGAATACGTAGGCGAAAGCGTGCCTGTCTACTTCCACCGCGAGGGTCTTGGTAACGCCCGGGGGAATGCTGATGTCAAGGTAGCGCGGGTCGGCGGCTACGCCTTGCACTGGCCCTGTCCTGCCCCAAAAACTGCCGCAGAGCATGCGCACGAGGGTGCCGTCATCGTCCCGTAGCTCAGGTATATCGCGGGCGCTAATGTCCTGGTAGCGGGGGGCGCTCATCTTGAGGGCGGACGGCAGGTTAGCCCAGAGCTGAAAGCCGTGCATGCGGCCGTCCTGGTCGCCGTCGGGCATTTCCTGGTGGATGATGCCGCGGCCGGCGGTCATCCATTGCAGGTCGCCTGGACGCATGACGCCGCTGTTCCCAAGGCTGTCCTTATGCTCCACGCTGCCGGCGAGAACGTAGGTTATGGTTTCTATGCCGCGGTGGGGATGCCAGGGGAAGCCCGCCTTGTAATCTGCTAGGCGCTCTCCGCGGAAATCGTCGAATAGAAGGAAGGGGTCGAAATCGTCGGTATCGCCAAAGCCGAAGGCTCGGCGCAGGCGAACGCCCGCGCCCTCAAGGGTAGGCTGAGCAGGGCTGATTGAACGGATTCCGCGTAGGGACATAAGGGCTCCTGTCCTTATAAGCTCGTAATGCTTAGTTGAAAAGTCAAATTAATACCCGACCCGCCTCGATAGCGCCTCCGGCTGGCCGGTACGCTAGCGGGCGCCGGAAGGGATGGGAAAGCTTAAAGACAGCTCCGTGCCGCCTTCAGGCAGGCCCTTGAGGGAGTAGCTGCCTTTGATTTGCTGGCTGAGCACTTCGACGAGTGTCATGCCTATGCTCGGCGTTTCCCTTGCGCCGCGGGCGCGGTCGCGCGCGGCGAGGCCTACGCCATTGTCCGTTATGCTTATTGTAGCGTTGTCGCCTTCGCGGCGCATGGCGATGCGAACCGTCTTATTGCCCGCGAATCCGGCGGGGAAAGCATGCTTTACTATATTCACGAGGGCCTCGTTGCAGATAAGGCCCATTGGTATGGCGGTGTCTAAGGGTATCACGAGCTCTTCGCCAGGCAGATCCACGCTCAGTTCGTCATCATCCTGGTCAAAGATGGCCAGCGCCAAGCGCTCTATATAGGCGCGCAATTCTACGGCGCCGAAGAGGTCCTGCAAATACAGCAGTTCATGGACGAGGGCCATCGCGTACACGCGCCGCTCCGCGTCCTCAAGGGCTCTAGCTTCCGCCCTCTGGGGGTCCATGCCTCCCGATTCAAGCCTAAGGAGGCTGCTTACTATCTGAAGGTTATTCTTAACCCTGTGGTGCACTTCCCGCAGAAGCAGTTCCCTCTCGCCCAGGAGCTTCTGAAGTGCGCTCTCACGTTCCTTGGCCAGGTTAATGTCCGTCATGATGCCGAGGGCGAGGCGTTTACCCGAAGGGCTCGTGAAATAGTTCCATGACGATAGTACCCAGGCGTACGGCCCGGCCGGCGTCCTTAAGCGGTACTCGAGGCCTCCCGGCTGCTCCGCCGTATCCGCCGCGGCGAAGGCGGCAAGCACGCGTTCCCTATCCTCCGGATGGATCAGTTCGTTCCATCCCCGATGATCCTCGAGCCAGAGCTTCTCGTCCCAGCCGAAGAGTTCCTTAAGCTTGGGGCTTATGTAGCTGCGGCGATTAGGCTGCCCAAGCTCTACCATGTACACGACCGTAGGTATATGCTCGGACAATATGCGGTAATTGAATTCGGCTTCCTTAAGCCGCCGTTTATTACGCGCGAGCAAGGCCAGGGTCAGGCCTTCTAAAAGGACGATGAACGTCAGGGCCAGTAAGCCGGCAATCGCGGGCTTGGGCAGAGGCGTAGGCTGCCTGAGCACGCGGCTTCCTTCCGGCAGCTTCGCCGCCGAAAGGCCGACTCTCCGAAGCTCTTCGTGCCGGAAAACATATTCGTAAATAGCCGAGCCGTGGACTGGGCCTTTGCCCGTCATCTGGCCGTCTATGGCGGCCTGTACCACGGCGGCCGCGCTTTTGCCCGTAAGTTTGCCCGACACGACGCGGCCGCCTAAAGCGCCCGCTTCAATGATGAAATCCCAGCAGGCAATTATAGGAGCATCGCTCGCTTCTCGTATCAGGCTTAGGCTTTGGGCTACGCTCATGCGCCGCCCGCTCGGCGTAAGCAGGTAGGACAGGTATAGAATAACCGTTCGCTCCGGCAAGTCCCTTAAGGCTTGACCTAAGGCCTCGGGCTCCAGCTCAGTCAGCTCGATTACGTTTGGCAGCGGCCCGCCTTTAAGGTACTCCCTATCGAAAATGCGCTTATTGAGCCTGCCAGCGGTGCTTGCGTCGGATAGTACCGCGAGCGCTTGGCTAGCCGGGAAAAGCGTCCTTATGAGCTCAAGGTTGGCGCGTATATCGGGCGATTCTAAAATACCCCGCGCTTTCTCAAGCTCGCTATCGCCGTACGCGTCGCTGAAATTTATGCCGCAATAGAGGATTTCTACGCCCGCGAAGAGGCTGTCGCTGCGGTCAAGGGCGAAGCGGAACGCGTCGTCGTCCACGCAGAGCAGGGCGAAGGGCCTGCCGCCAAGCGCTACCTCATCCGTCAAGAAGGCCTCGACCGCAACGGCGTGATGGGCCAGGGCCAGGCGTTGGCTATCGAGGTAATAGAAGCTGAGCTCGACGTCCTCCCGATCGGCTAGGGCGAGGCTAAGGCCCTCGGTGATGCTATCGGTCCATCTATAGCCCTGATGATAGGAATGCAAGACCAGGATGCGGCTTTTCGCCGCCGCGCCTAAGCGATCCTTGCTCGGCGCGGATTGCGCGGAAGCGGCATCGCCGGCCAAGAAAGCGTAGAGAAAAAGCAGCATGGAGAGCGCTCTGATTTTGCGGTGAAGCGGAGTATTCATACGATCACTAAGTCTATGCAAAAATAAGCGCATAACAAGTTGGCCTGCCCAACGAGCGGCAAATTCGGGTAAAAACGCCATGGAGGATTGACCGGCGGCTACGCTTAGGCGATTATCGAACAGGAGGAGGCCGGCATGCCTATTTCTATGGATACTCAAGATCTTATCCAAGGCAGCTACCTGCTGTGGATCATAGTCGCCTATGTGGCATACATAGCGATGGGAGCCCTACCTTCGGATAAACAGCCGCTTCGGAGGCCGCCGCTTCGCGTGCTTGCGGACCGGTTCGCTTTTTTTCTCGCCCTTTTCGCGCTGCCCCTGCTCGTCTTTTGGGCGGCCGGGTGGGACTTGCCCGGCAAGGCCAGCCTCGGCATCGGCAGGCCCCATGCCTGGCTCGCCCCTACTTTAGGGCTTTCAGCGCTGGCCTTCGCTATAGCTTTCTTTGCCAAAAAAGGCGCGGCGGACGCCTCAAACTATCCGCAATTTGCGCCTGCGCATTGGGGCGCGGCCGAGCTCGTTCTGGAGCTGGCCAGCTGGTCGCTGTATCTCTATGCCTATGAGTTCGTGTTCAGGGGCTTCCTGCTCCAGGCCCTGCTTCCCTTGGGCGCCGGGCTCGCCATCGTTGCGCAGACGGGGCTGTACGCCTTCGCCCATCTGCCTAAAAGCGCCAAGGAAGCGGGAGGCGCCGTGTTCTTCGGCATAGCCACCGCTATCATGACCCTGGCCTGGGGCACGATACTGCCGGCCTTTATCGTTCACCTGGCGCTCGCGCTGGCTAACGACCTGTCCTGTTTCCGGGCTATGAAGCGCGCCTAGGGCCCGCCCATGAATGTAGCCGGGCAGGGCACCGGCTCCCCCGGCTGCCTGCAAACAAACAAGCTTCGAGGAACTAAGCGTTCTTTAGCCGCTCAAGCACTTGGAGGCGGCTATCCTTCCGGTCATGATGGCGGTGGGGCCCCCTGCCGGGCTGTATACCCATTTGCCCGCGGCATACACGTCCGGCAGCGCGGTCTTCACCGAGTCCGCCATGCGGAACATGCTCGTCGCCACGGGAATATCGCCTTCGAACGACCAGCCTACGATGGATCCTTCGGAGCTCCCCGCCCTGGTATAAATCGACCGGGGAGTAGCGGAAAAGCAGAACAGCACCTTATCCTTAAGGCCGGGATAGATGCTCGATGAAATCGTGGCGATAAACTCTTCCTCGACGCGCCGCTTAAATTCCTCATACCACCCCGCCGCGGAAATCCTGCTGGTCAACTCATAGTCGAACAGCGCGCTGATAATGACGCCGGACTTGCCCGCGGGCGCCGCGTCGGGATCTCGCAGCGCCGGTATCGATATCTCGAAGGTGTTGTAGCGGCAGAACCTGCGCAGCCACGCGTACACCTCGTCCTTTCGCGGCCCGTCGTCCCGATGGAGCAGGCTCTGCAGCTCGGCGGTATGGATATTCCCAAGCCCCTGCCTATCGGGCGTGTAAAAAACGTGGCCGCTCGCTATCCCCTTGAATGATTCGGGCGGGAGGTCGGCGGCTATGAACACGGAGTATACCGATTCCGCACCTTTCTGCCCTAGTATCGCCTCCTTGCGCCGCGAGAACGAAACCCGTTCTTTAGCTTTGAGCCCGGCGTCGGCGCTTATCGCGTACAAGGCCTTCAAATCGCCGGCCCATATCATTTTTTCGTAACGATACTCGTCGCCCTTCGCGTCAGTTATAACTTTGTTCTGCGCATCCACCCTGACGATTTCCGTATCGAGGCGTACG
>JBFZES010000218.1:0-6923 GCA_041306725.1 Spirochaetaceae bacterium
TGTTGCCGGTAAACTCTTCCCCCTGTCCTAGCTCGAGTACGCCCGTCTCGCCTTTGCGGCTACCACGGCCCAGGAAGGATAGCGCGGAGCGGTAGCGCGCGCGATTCGTTTCCTTCGGGAAACGCTAAGCGCGCGTTGTCGCGCAGCGCTATCCTTCCTGGGTAGCGCTTGCCCCGGTAACGGCGGGGCGGGTATACTCGGCATACTATGAATATGCACGATTTCGACCGCTGGGCGCGGGAAGTCCTTGAGCTGGGCCGCTTCCGCGCCGCCGACGATTCGCTCAACGGCATACAGGTGGACCGCTCGGATACTCCGCTAGGCAAGATGGCCTTCGCCGTGGATGCCTGCCTGGAGACTATACGCCGCGCCAAAGAGGCGGGCGCCCAGGCCCTTTTCGTCCATCACGGCCTGTTTTGGGGCAAGCCCCTGCCCTTAAGCGGCTCCCTCAGGCAGCGCGTCATGGAATTGCTCAACGCGGATATCGCGCTCTACGCCTGCCACCTGCCCTTGGACGCGCATCCTGAGCTGGGCAACAACGCCGTGCTGGCGCGTATGCTGGGCTTGAAAGATATCGAGCCCTTTGGCGAGTACCACGGCCTGGCCATAGGCTGCAAGGGCAATTTCGAGAGCTCGCTGAGCCTGGACGAGGTGCTGCGGCGCGTCCTTACCGCCGGCGACCCGCCGCGGGCGCTCTATCCCTTCGGGCCTGAGCGCATACGCAGCGTGGGCATCGTGTCCGGCGGCGCGGCCTTTGAGTCGCTGCAGGCCATAGAGCAGGGCCTGGACCTCTACCTTACCGGCGAGCCTTCGCATTCCATATACCATACGGTCATGGAGGAAGGGCTCAATGTCATAGCCGCGGGCCATTACGCAACCGAGGTGCATGGCGTTCAGGCTGTGGCCGAGCGGGCAGCCCGCGAGCTGGGCATAGAGACGGTATTCATCGAATTCCCTACGGGGCTATAAGCGCTACGGAGGCAATCATTGTCGGCACCTAAGGAAAAAAAGGCGCTAGCGCCGCTCGCCCTGAGCCTGGGCATCGTGGCGGCCGATCAGGCAAGCAAGCTGGCCGTGCTTAAGGCTATACGCCCCGGCGATATAGCATGGGCGGCCTTCGGCGATTTTTTCTGGCTCGTGCACCATAAGAACTTGGGGGCGGCCTTCAGCATGGGCGACGGCCTGCCTTCTATGCTGCGCGTCCTCGCGCTCATCGTCATGCCGCTGGCCCTTCTGGCGGGGCTTATAGTCTATTACTTCAAGACCGATGAATTCAGCCGTATCCAGCGCTGGAGCGTGGGCTGCGTCGTGGGCGGCGGCCTTGGCAACCTTATCGACCGCATATGGCGGCCGGAGGGCGTGGTGGATTTCCTGTCCTTCAAGTTTTATGGGCTCTTCGGGCTGGAGCGCTGGCCTACCTTTAACGTCGCCGATATGGCCATCGTGATCGGCGCTATCCTCATAGGTCTGTCCGCATTCCTGCCCGGGTCTTTGGGCGCGGGTCCGGGCGGGGTTCCCGGCGGGTCGCGGGGCGAAGGTTCCGGCAAAGGCCCGGCGGAGCGGCCGGCGCGGCCGGCTCGGCCTCAACGCGGCAAGCGGCGATGAAGGCGCGGGCTCTCGCGGCGCTCAAGTTCGCCGGCTCCGCGCTGCTCGCGGCCGCGCTTACCGGCGCTTTTTTCGCGGCTATCCTTATGCTGTGGGGCATCGCGGCCGCGCCTTTCGCGCGGCTCTCCTCGGCCAGCTTCGTCATAGCGGCGGCGCTCGCCGGCGCGTCGTTCTTAACGGCCCTTGCCTGGCGCTTCTGGCAAGGCCGGAAGCAGCGCCGCCAAAAACGGCGGCTTTAAGTCGTTTATAGTTCCTCGAAGCTTGTGTTTCGGGGCTAGGATCCGCAATGGGTAGAGTGCAGCGGCCAACTACTCCGCGACCGCTAGCGTGGCGGCGACCCCAACCACAAGCTTCGAGGTACTAATCAAGCTTCGAAGTACTAACTAAGGAGTTACTGTATCCAGGGCGAGCTCGGCCATGGCGCGGAAGCTCGTCTCCCGCTCGGCGGAGCTTGTCGCCTCGCCTCCCACGATGCTGTCGCTTATAGTCAGTATGGCCAGCGCCTCGGCCCCGAACTTGGCGGCCAGGGTATAGAGTTCGGCGGCTTCCATCTCCACCGCCAGCACGCCGAAGCGCGCCCACAGCTTCCACTGCTCAGGGTCCTCGCCATAGAATGAATCGCTGGAGAGTATGGGGCCGACCATGGTCTTGAGCGAGCGGGCTTCAGCCAGTCGGTAAGCCTTTTCGAGCAGGGCGAAGGACGCGCTCGGCGCGTAATCCATGCCCTTGAAGCGCAAGCGGTTGATGTTGGAATCGGTGCAGGCGCTCTGCGCTAGCACGATGTCCCGCAGCTTAAGGTCTTCCCGGATGGAGCCGCAGGTTCCTACCCGTATGAGCTTCTTCACGCCGTATTCGCGCAGTAACTCGTTTACGTATATCGAGTGCGAGGGCATGCCCATGCCCGTGCCCATGACCGATACGCGCTGGCCCTTATAGCCGCCGGTATAGCCGAACATGTTACGGACTTTGTTAAAAAGAACCGGGTTCTCCAAGTAGTTCTCGGCTATGAATTTTGCACGCAGGGGGTCGCCGGGCAGGAGTATCGCCTCGGCTACGGCGCCTTTCGGCGCTTCGATATGTACGCTCATAGTTCTTCTCTCCTTCTGTGCTAGGCGCCTTGGCTCTATCGCCGCCGGCGCTTAGCTTTCTATGAAAGGCTTGGAAAGCAGCTCCGCTATAGACGCGCCATAGGAGGCCAGGAGCGCTCGGTGCTTTTTCGGCAGCACGTACATGCTCAGCGACTTGCCGTCGGCCAGCACGAGGCGCAGGGCGCAGCTGTCTTTAGCTACGCCCATGCTCACCTGATGGTAGGGATCGGAAGAGGAAAGCGCGTCCGCTTCGGAATCCAGTTCAATGGATGACAGCTCGCCTAAGTCCAAGGCCCAACTCTTGGCCAGTATGAGTATGCCGAAGCGGCGCCTCAGCTCGCCGCGCCCGCGGTCGAATATCCACCGTTCCTCGTTAAGGGCGGCCAGGCCTATGACTATGGCGAACATGACGATGAAAGGAGAGCCTGGCCCCAGCGTCGCCCGCAGCACGAGGATGAGCGCGGCGCCAAGGCCAAGGTATAAGGCGCGCACCACGGGGGCTACACACAGCTCTATTCGATCCGCAGAAGGCCGCTTCATGCGCGGCGGAAAGCTTAGCAAGCTCATGGCAGTTCCTTTTCTATCGTTTGCAGGTAGGGCCCAAGCTCAGGCAGAAGCCGTATGGTGGGCAAGCCGGTGGCTCCATGCCTGCCGCTTTGGTCTATGAGCAGGCCATGCCCGCCGCGCTCTTGAAAACCCCGCACGTAGCGGGGTATGTCGTCGACGAAGAGGGTTTCGTGTGGCCTCGCGCCGCAATCGGCCTGTACCGCCGCGAGCACCCTATCCACGGCCTCGGCGTGGGGTTTGCCGCGCAAGCCATTGAAGCGTATGTCAAAGATAATGCGGAACCTGCCCTCTATGGCAAGCCTTCGCAGCACGCGATCCGCGTGTTCCATGGGAGCGTTGGTAAAAATGTATTTATGGAGAGGCAGCGAATCCAGGAAGGCCGCGAGCCCTTCGTCGGCATGCAGCGCTTCTTCCTCGCCTTCGGGATGCACGTACGAAAAGTAATCGTCGGGATCGTCGAAGCCGTATTCGGCCATAAGCCATTCGAGGGTGGTGCCGTAGGCCGGCATGCGTTCTCGTCTCAAGGCTATGGACTCCTCAACGCTCAGGCCGATAAGCCGCGCCGTGTAGTCGTTCATGCGCAGGATTATGTCGTCTTCCATACGCTCGCTGGCCGGGTAAAGGGTATTGTCCAAGTCAAAGAGCAGGGCTCGTATCATACGCTAGTCATACCATAGCCGGGGCCATTAGGGTAAGGGCGCGGCCCCGCCGCGCGCGGCGGAGGGCGCTATTCCCGCTGATCCTGCGAGAGCCGTATATAATAGCCGGCGCAGGATTCGAATTCCTCCATCCTGTCGGCGAGCGCTTTGAGCCGGCCGGAAGCGCGATCAAGGTCGCCGTTCTTGCTCGCGTCCTCCAGTTCCTTGGCCGCGTCGCCTAGGGCCTTGGCGCTCAGGTTCCAGGACGCGCCTTTGATGGAATGGGCCGCTTCACGCACCGATTTCGCGTCGCTGGCCGCTATGGACGCCTCGATTTCGGAGAGCTGCGTCCTGGTCTTGGTTATGAAGCGGCCGAGCAGATCGATAACGGTGGCCCGCTTGCCCAGGAAGGTATCCACGAGGGCGGTAAAATCGAATACGGAGGAATCCCAAAGGTGCCGCTCCGATACCGGGGCCGCCGTTTGCGGAGGCTCTTCTATGGCAAGGGTCTTGTTCGCCCAGAAGCCCAGCATAGTCTCAAGGTCTTTGCGCTTGAAGGGCTTGACCAGGACGTCGTTCATGCCCACCGCTATGCATTTGTCCCGCTCTCCCTTGACGGCGCTGGCCGTTACCGCGATTATCGGCTTGGTGAAGCCGCGCTTGCGCAATTCCCTCGCCGCCTGGTAACCGTCCATGGTAGGCATGAATATGTCCATGAGCACGAGGTCATAATCGTTGTGGCCGTAGAGTTCAAGGGCCTTCTCGCCGTCCGACGCTACCGCTACCTCGCAGCCGAGCTTTTGCAGGAGGGTCTTGAAGAGCTCCTGATTCACCAGGTGATCTTCCGCCAGGAGCACGGACAGGCCTAGGCGCGGGCTTTCCATGGCTTTCGACGGCTCGGCCTCGGAGCCCTGCACGCTGTCTTCGTCCGCGGGCGGCAGGTCTACCTCATCGCTCAAGGCCAGCTTGAGCACCTCGTAGAGCTCGTCCGGGTCTATGGGCTTGGCGGCATAGCCGTTGAACCACTGCAGGAGCTTCATCTTGGCCTCGGGCCCTATGGCTCCTTCCGGCGCGATGAGCACGAGCCTGGTCGCGTTAATCATCTTATCCGCGGTAATCTCGGCCGCCAAACGCCAGCCGTCCATGCCCGGCATGTTCTGGTCTATCAGGCAGGCGGCGTAGGGTTTGCCCGCAGCGGAGGCGCGCTTAAGCGCGACGAGGGCATCCTCTCCCGAGCCCGACCCGTCCGCTATGAGGCCGAAGCCCGAGGCTACGCGCAGGCTGTGCGACAAGGCTAGCGGGTGATCGTCCACGATGAGGACGCGGGCGGGGTAGGGCATGTGCCGTACGTGCGGAGGCAGGCTGTAATCGGCGGACCTGAGCGGAATCTCAAAGCCGAAGACCGCGCCACGCGGCTGATTGGGCTCGTACCAGATAGCGCCGCCCATGAGCCCGACGAGAAAGCGCGATATGGCGAGCCCCAGGCCCGTGCCGCCTTGGGCCATAACCCCCGCGGAGCCTTGGGTAAAGGGCGTGAAGAGCTTCGCCTTAAGGCTATCCTGCACGCCGGCGCCCGAGTCGCGCACGTTTACCGCCAGGAAGGGGCCGTCGTCTTTTTCCAAAAGGCGCGCTTCCACGACGATCTCGCCCGAGCGCGTGAACTTAACGGAATTCTTGAACAGGTTAACGACGATCTGCCTGAGCCTTCCGGGGTCTCCCCGGACGACGCGCGGCAGCGCTTCGTCGATATCGAGTATCACTTCCAGCTCTTTTTTATGGGCGTCGAGTATGATGAGCTCCACGGACAGGCGCAGGAGGTCCCGCAGGTCAAAGTCGGCGGTTTCCAGGTCTAGCTTGCCCGCCTCTATCTTGGAGAAATCAAGGATATCGTTGATCAGGCCTAAGAGCACGTCGGCGGAGAAGCGCACGGTGCGTATATAGTCCATCTGCTCCTTGTCCAGCGCCGTATCGACGAGGAGTTCGGTCATGCCCAATATGGTCTGTATGGGCGTGCGTATCTCGTGGCTCATATTGGCCAGGAACTGGCTTTTCGTGAGGGTGGCCTTCTCGGCCTCTTCCTTGGCCGATACCAGGTCGCGCTCCCGGAGCTTCTGGTCGGTAACGTCCTGGAAGGCGCACCACAGCCAGCGCTCGGCGTGCGCGAGTCCTGGAGTGGCCAGGGGACAGAGCGTGGTCTGCAGCCAGAGCCTGCGCCCGCTCGAGCTGCGCACGCCGCTCTCCACGTGGGCCACCTTCATGCGTCCCAGCAGTATTTCCGTTACGTAGTATGAGTATTGAAAGGAGTCGCGCTCCTGGAGCCAGTCGAAGAGAGGCACGGACAGCTTGTCGGGCACGAAGCCGGCCAGCTCCAGGAAGAGCTCCTCGAAGGACTGATTCCACAGGGCGGGTATGCCTTGCTCATTGAGTATGATCGTCGCCTGGCTCGCCTGCTCGAAGGCGGCCTGGAAAATACGCTCGGGCAGGGCCATCGCTCTCCTCCGTCTGCGCTTTAGAAATTGGCTTTTAGGATCTCCAGGGTCTTCACCAGTATCTGGTCGGGCTTCAAGGGCTTTATCAGGTAGCTCTTTACGCCGGATTGGAAGGCCTTCACCACCGCCTCGCGCTGGGTAACCGCGGACAACACGATTATCGGCATTTCGAGGTCTTGCGCGTGCAGTTCCGCCAATACGCCAAAGCCGTCCAGTTCGGGCATGCGCAGGTCCAGGAATACCAGGTCGAACACCCTGCCCTTTACCGCGTCTAAAAAGGTCCTGCCGTTGGAAAAACAGGTAACCGTGGCCTGTATGGAGCCGAAGGTGGTCTTTAGGAGCTCTTGTATGACGAAATCGTCGTCGACGACGGCTATCTCAAGGCCGTTGCCCAATTCCCGCGCCTTGTCGGAGTCTATGGCTTTGCGGGTCTTCTCGGTATCGAAGTTGAGGGTAAGCGATTCCATGCCGCCGCTGGAGCGCTGCGGCGTCAGTATGCGGTCGGTAATGATAGAGGCCTTGTCCTCAGGCGCGTC
>JBFZES010000219.1:0-4712 GCA_041306725.1 Spirochaetaceae bacterium
ATTAAGGGCCGGCAATCTCTATATGAACATGCCATACAAGAAATAAGCGCCGATACCTGAAAGAGACGCGGGGCTAGATGAAGCAGTATGCCATGCCGAGCGCCCCGCGATTGCGCGCGGCGCATGGCTGAAATCGGAGCCGAGGCCTTAGCCGCAACGCTCTTTAGGAGCGGCGAGCGCGGGTATCGGGGCGGGCGTTTCCGGGGCCAGGGCGATAGCCGGCCGAAGCGATCGCTCTACGATGCCTGTTTCTATAGCAATCCATCATCATAAAGCCTAACAACTTCCCTTAGGCTGCTCGCGCATGGATTGCGTTGAACAAAATCTTTGATGTCTTTGATACTGATAAATTTCGCGTCATCCACTTCGCTCTCCTGCAATACTAAATCTTCTATTTTTGCCCGTACATTGATCTTCCATATATCAAAAATCGCGTCATCTTCAAAAAACTCCCCGATTGGAATTTCTTCTTGCGCTTCTATGGCAATTCCTATTTCTTCTTTAATTTCGCGCCTAATCGCGTCTCGGCTCGTCTCGCCAGCGAGAACGGAGCCGGAGGTGCATTCCCATTTCCCGGCGCCAGGTTTAGTTTTGCTCCTTCTTGTTATTAATAATTCCCTTTTTTCATTTACTAAGATTCCCATGACCACCAGGTGATATTCATCCTTCAGCAGTAGCGATCCTCTCCTAGCCGTTTTATTTTGCGGATGTCTATCTCTCGTATAGATATCGAATCTTTCTTCGTTCATGAGTTTTCCTTTAAGAGCCTCTATTATCCCAATTATTATAACGTACAAAGCACGCCCTTCTACTATCGTTTGCGCGCATGGCTCATAAAACCATAGCCAGCGTTAAAAGACGCGCTTATACCGGCGCGCGGATTTTTAGGCGCAGAGCATTATTATCGGAATATACCAGCGCATGCCCGTTGCCCGGTACCTTGGCGAAATAGCGCCGGCCGCTACGCTTGTCAATAATCGCATGCGCTTACGCGGAACGGTATTCTGTAAAGGAAGCGTACTATGGAGGGCCAAGCGCCTTGATGAGTTCCCTCTGGTATGCGGGGATGTCGTCCACCACCCTGCCCCACACGCGGTTCCCATCCCTGAAGGCCGCTTCGTCAAGCCACAGGCCGCCGGCATTTTCCAGGTCGTCTTTAATGCCCATGCTGCCCGTTACCTTCCGCTTGTCGAGAATTTTAGCGCTGGCGGCTACCCAGCCGGCATGGCAGATGAAGCCGAGCACCTTGCCGGCCTTGTCCATATCCCGCACCAGGCGCAGCATGTCGAGATCTCGCCTCATTTTATCCGGCGCGAAGCCGCCCGGCACGAGCAGGGCATGCAGGTCATCGGCGCTTAGCTCGGCGCTAGAGGCTTCGCTTGTGGCCGTAAGCCCGCCGGACTTGCTGGCATAGCTCTGTCCGGCTTTGCTTCCAATGACCAGCACGCGGTATCCCGCCTCGCGCACGCGCATGGCCACCGACCAGAATTCCAGGTCCTCAAAGAGATCGGCTACCAACATGCCCACGGTAGTCCGCGGAGCAAGTCCTTTAAAACTCATGCATGCCTCCAAAAAAAGTTAGGTTCCGCAATAGGTCGTGAAGGGAGCCAGCTCCGCTCTGTCGGACGGTTCCAGTTCGGGCAGGGCTGAATCGGGGTCCCAGGGCCTTGCGAGGCTCGCCGCGAGCCGGTGGAAGGGCCCTAGGTCGCCGTGCTCGGCCGCGTCCAAGGCGCTTTGCACGGCGCGGTTCCGTGGATGGATAGGGGGATTGCTGGCCGTCATGGCCTGGGCCGGGGAGGCTTCCCCTTCTATGCGTTTAAGCCATGGCGTAAGCCAAGCCTCGTCCGGCAGGGGATATTCAGCTTGTCCCTGGGCCGCTATCTGGGTAAGGGCCCAGAACGTAGCGCTAAAGTCGGCATTGCTGCCTTCCATCCATGAGAGGAGCCCTTGAATCAAAAGCTCATCCCCCGGTCGCCGCGAGCTAAAACCCAGTTTCCTTGAGAAACAGGAACTCAACTGGTCTTCCATAACGACGCTGAAGCGCCCGACGGACTCCTGGGCAAGGGCCAGGGCCTTATCGGGCTTCTCGTCCAGCAGCGGCAACAGGGCCTCGGCGAGCCGGGCGTGGTTCCAGGCGGCTATGGACGCTTGCCGCCCCCAGGCATAACGCCCATCCCTGTCGATGCTGCTGAATACTTGATCCCCGCGATAGGCGTCAAGGAAGGCGCAGGGGCCGAAATCGATGGCCTGGCCGCTTATAGCCACATTGTCGGTGTTCATTACCCCATGGACGAAGCCAATGCCCATCCACCGCGCTACGAGCTTGGCTTGCGCTCCGCCTACGGCGTCCAAAAAGGCCAGGTAAGGATTCCTATCCTCACGGGCTTGAGGATAGTGCCGCGCTATGGCGTAATCCGCCAGCGAGCGAAGCGCTTCTATATCAGACAATGCGGCCGCGAATTGGAAGGTGCCTACCCGGAGATGGCTTGCGGCCGCCCTGCAGAGGACCGCGCCCGGCTTAAGGCCATCGCGCCGCACGGCCTCGCCGCTTAGCACCACGGACAAGGCCCTGGTGCCGGGAATACCGATCGCGTGGAAATACTCGCCTATAAGATATTCCCTAAGCATAGGCCCAAGGACGGCTTTGCCGTCGCCCCCGCGGGCATAGGGCGTAGGCCCTGAGCCCTTAAGCTGGAGGTCCCAGCGCGCGCCATGCGCGTCGATGATCTCGCCCAGCACCGCCGCGCGGCCGTCGCCAAGCATAGTAAAGCGGCCGAATTGATGGCCGGCATAGCTTTGCGCGAAGGCATTAGCGCCTGGCGGCGGCGCAGCGCCTGAGAGTATGGCTAAGTCACTAGGCCCGGGCTCGGAGCCCATACCCAGGGCTTCCGCTAAGCTCGCATTAAAAACCGCCCACGCAGGCGACGGGGCGGCATCGGTGGCGATATAGGTATAAAAAGGCTCCGGCAGAGCCGTATAGCTTGATTCCAGTTTCCAACGCAGCATGGTGAAAACGTAACGCAATACCGCTTGAAAGGAAAGGCCGGGTATCCTCCTTGACAGAGGATACCCGGCCGTCCGTGGCGGTTTATCGCCAACCGCCTGAAAGCGTTACCACTGGGGCGGGTAGAAAGACTCTACGTCGGCCTTGGTGATGATGTGCTGCGCGAGGTTCTTGCGCATGGGTATATCCTTGCCGTTGAACCAGTCGGCGGCGGTGGCTACCGCGAGGGCGCCGTCGCCTTCGGCGGTCTGGTAGGTTATGGCGAATATCTTGCCATCCTTGACCAGGTCCATGCCGACTTTGGAGTTGCCGGCAGCCACGACGAGGACATCCTCGCGACCGGCCTTTTTAAGGGCTTCCGCTATGCCCAGGGACTGGGCGGAGTCGTCGGCGGCCACGATGCCTTTAAGGTCCTTGCCAAAACGGGTAAGCCAGTCGGACACCAGCTGCATGGTCTTGTCGGCTTCGAATCCGGGAGCCTGCTTGTCGAGGGTCTTGATCTCGGGGGCGTAGCCGGCCAGCTCGGATATGGGGCCGAAGCAGCGGGCGAAATACGGGGAGCCGCCGGGAGCGTGCTGGACATAGGCCACGCCGATTTCCTTGGCGCCGGGGTTGCGCTTGCGGAGCTCATCGGCGAAGGCGCGCGACAGGAGGCGGAACTGGCCGAAGTCATCCGGGCCGGTCCATGCTATGGCATAGTTCATGGCCTCGGCCGAGGGCAGGGTGTTGAACAGGATGAGGGGGATGCCGGCCTGGTTGATCTTGCGGGCCTGCTGGGGAGCGGTCTTGGCGTCGAGCGGGATCAGGAGGATCATGTCGGGCTTCTCGTTGATGGCCTGGTCGATCATCTGGTCCTGCACGTCCTTGACCCAGTTGGGCGAGAGGGCCTTGAAGTTCCACTTGTACATGTCGGCCACCTTCTTGGCGCCGAGGATGCAGGCGGTGGTCCAGGGGTGGTCGCCGTGGACGATCATGATGACCTTCTTGCCGATGGCCCCGTCGCCGGGCGACTGCGGGATGTTGGTCGGGGTGACGCTCCAGCCCGCCCACTCCATGTCGTACCAGCGCAGGGGGTCGGTCTCGGGGAGCTTGTTCGGGTCTGCCGGCCTCTTGGGAACCGCGCGGTTGTCCTTCGAGGGGGCCAGCAGCTGCTGGTTGTCGGCGGACTTCAGCGTGCTCGTGTCGACGGCGAGCGAGGCCTTCAGGTTCGCCTGCTGGGCAGCTGTCAGCTTCTGGCCGAAAGCCGGTGCGAGCGCGAACGCCATGAGGACGAGCGCCCCGACGATGACTGCGAGTCTCTTCATCAGTCTTCCTCCTTCTTCTATTCCAATCCGGCTGTCGCCCCGACGGGGCATCCCGGAAATGGTTCGTTGCACCGCGGCCGCCCCGGCGACCGCTGCGGGCGCCTAGGCGCCCGCGGATCTGCCGGCCTATGCGGCTCTCCGCTCGGCCAGCTCCTTCACCAGCTCGGCCCTCTGGCCGAGGGACTTCTCGTGCCTGTACACGGCGTAGGCCTCGTACAGCACGACGTAGGCCAGGATCACCCCCGCGAAGAAGATCTTCACCTCGTTGCCCAGGCCGAACAGGATGATCCCCGTGTACAGCATTTCCAGGGTGAGGATGGCCACGATGCTCTGCATGACCCCGCCCTTGCCGCCCGACATCGCCGTGCCCCCGATGATGGTCGCCGAGATGACGTACATCAGGG
>JBFZES010000220.1:0-5220 GCA_041306725.1 Spirochaetaceae bacterium
TGCTAGCATGGCTGGTCCCGCGCGAAGGAGAGCCCCATGAATAACGCCATCGTCGAGGCCGCTATGAAGCTGCGCCTCGATTTTAACGAATTGCCCCCCTATCCTGAGTTCGATCCCGCCTACCGCAGGGCCCCTAAGCGGGAGCCGCGCTTAAGCGCCGAGCAGGAAGCGCTGGCCCTGCGCAACGCCCTGCGCTACGTACCCGAGCGCTTCCACGAGGCGCTGGCCCCCGAGTTCCTCTCTGAGCTGCGGAGCCGCGGCCGCATATACGGCTACCGCTTCCGCCCCGCGGGCGCCATAAAGGCCCTGCCGGTGGACGCGTACCGGGGCGCCTGCCTCGAAGGCAGGGCCTTCCAGCTGATGATCGACAATAACCTGGACTTTGACATAGCGCTGTATCCATACGAGCTGGTCACCTATGGCGAGACCGGGCAGGTATGCCAGAACTGGATGCAGTACCGGCTCCTTAAAAGCTACCTTGAGGCCTTGGACCACGGGAATACCCTGGTGGTGGAGAGCGGCCACCCGCTGGGCCTCTTTAAGAGCCACGCGCTCGCCCCGCGCGTCATCATCACGAATGGGCTTATGATAGGCATGTTCGACAATCTCAAGGATTTCAACCACGCGGCCGCGCTCGGCGTCGCCAATTACGGGCAGATGACCGCGGGCGGCTGGATGTACATAGGGCCGCAGGGCATAGTGCACGGCACCTACAACACGCTCTTAAACGCGGGCCGCCTCAAGCTCGGCGTGCCCGCCGAGGGCGATCTGCGGGGCAAGCTCTTCGTGTCCTCAGGCCTAGGCGGCATGTCCGGCGCCCAGGGCAAGGCGGCCGTCATCGCCGGCGCCGTATCCATCATAGCGGAGGTCGATCCGAGCCGGGTACAGACCCGCCACGGGCAGGGCTGGGTGTCCTGCGTGGAATTAAGCGTGGAGGGTGCCTTTAAGCGCGCCGCCGCCGCCCAGGCCGCGGGAGAGGCTCTGGCTATTGCCTACCAGGGCAACGTAGTCGAGCTCCTTGAGTACGCCCTGGACAAGAAGCTGCGCATAGACCTGCTGTCCGACCAGACGAGCTGCCACGCGGCCTATGAGGGCGGCTACTGCCCGATAGGAACGAGCTTCGCCGACCGTACCCGGCTGCTCAAGGACGACCCGGAGGGCTTTACGAGGCTCGTCGACGCGGGCCTCTTGCGCCACTTTGCGGCAATCAAGGGCCTGGCCGCCGCGGGCACGTACTTTTTCGACTATGGCAACAGCTTCTTGAAGGCCGTATACGACGCCGGCGCAAAGGACGTGTCCAAGAACGGCGTGGACGAGAAGGACGGCTTCGTCTTTCCGAGCTATGTCGAGGACATACTGGGGCCGGAGCTCTTCGATTACGGCTACGGCCCTTTCCGCTGGGTATGCCTTTCTGGCAGGGACGAGGACCTGCGCAAGACCGACCGCGCGGCCATGGACTGCATAGACCCGACGCGGCGCGGCCAAGACCGGGACAATTGGGCATGGAGACGGGACGCCGAGAAGAACCGCCTCGTGGTGGGCTCCAAGGCGCGCATACTCTACCAGGACGCCATGGGCCGCACCAAGATAGCGCTCAAATTTAATGACATGGTGCGCAAAGGCGAGGTAGGCCCCATCATGCTCGGGCGCGACCATCACGATTGCGGCGGCACCGACAGCCCCTTTAGGGAGACGAGCAATATCAAGGACGGCTCCAACGTGATGGCCGACATGGCAGTGCAGAATTTCGCCGGGGACGCGGCGCGGGGCATGAGCCTCATTGCGCTGCACAACGGCGGAGGGGTGGGCATAGGCAAGTCCGTCAACGGCGGCTTCGGCATGGTATTGGACGGCTCTGAGCGCGTGGACGCGGTGCTGGGCATGGCCATGCCCTGGGACGTCATGGGCGGGGTGGCCAGGCGCGCCTGGGCGCGCAACGAGCACGCCGTGGAAACCTGCGTCGAGTATAACGAGCGCTATGCCGACTACGGCCACGTTACCCTGCCCTACGCGGTCGATGACGCTCTCGTGCGGCGCTGCCTCTCCTCGGCTTGAGCGCGGGGCTTAGGCCTTAGGCGCCGCTTAAGCTAAGGCCTGCCTTGCACTATCGTCGCGCGGCTTAATAACTCGGCGTCTATATAGGCAAAAAGGCATATAATTAGCGTATTTTCATGCTCCTCCCTATTCTTTTCAGCCTGGAACTATTACTTTTTCTTGACGACGGGTCCGGCCGCATTGCGCCGGCTGTCATTTCATGAAGGGGGTTCTATGACTAAACGTAATTCCTACCTAAGCTTAGCCGGCGGCGCTTTAGCGCTTTCCCTAAGCCTGGTATCCTGCGGCAGCGCCGACGCCGTGGCAGCCGCCACGGTATGGGAAGGGGCTTCAGCCCAGGAAACCATAGCGGTAGAGTATATAACGGTAAGCAGAGGCGCGCTCATAGAGGATATACGCGCATCCGGCGTCGTCGCGGGAGCGCGCGAGGCCTTCATCGTATCCGAGACCCAGGGCATCGTGAAGTCCGTGGAATTCGGCCTTGGCGACGCGGTCAGGGAAGGCCAGGACCTGTTGCGCGTGGATGACCGCATAGCCGCCCTGAACCTGAACCGGGCTAAGGAGCAGTACGAGGCGGCGCGCCTTGAGCTCGAGGCCACCGAACGGCTTTCCGCGGCGGGCAAGAGCTCTCCCGCCGACCTTACGCGCGCCCGCGGCAATGAAAGCGGCGCTAAGGCACAGTACGAAACGGCGCTGAAAGCCTTCAATGACACCAGGCTAAAGTCGCCCATATCCGGCGTGATAGCCTTTAAGGACGATATAGCCACCGTCGGCGCGAGCTTGGGGCCGGGAGCCCGCGTAGCCCGCGTGGTGGATACCTCATCCTTTAGGATTACCGTAGGCGTGGGAGAGCGGGAAGTGGGGCTCATCGAGAACGGGGCTAAGGCCTTAGTTTCCGTGCCCGCTGCGCTTGGCGAGGACGTGATAGAAGGCACGGTGGCCGCCATAGCCGCCGGCTCCGATCCGGCCACAGGCAGCTTCCCCGTGGTTATATCGTTTAGGAACGGCTTTAGCGGCAGGGTAAAGTCGGGCATGTCGGCCAGCGTGAGCATAAAGGCCCGCGCGGGCGAGCCCGCCATCGTGGTGCCCAGCGCGGCACTCGTGCGCAGGGGTTCGCGCTATGCCCTCTTCGTGGACGAGGGCGGCAAGGCTGACGTGCGCGAAGTTACCCTGGGACGGCGCTCGGGCGTGCGCGTGGAAGTGCTGAGCGGCTTGGCCGAGGGCGAAGCCCTGGTCATTAGCTCCCTCACCCGCCTCCTGCCCGGCACGCCGCTGTCCTCCACGCTCGTGGGCGACAGCGCGAGCTGGGAGTAGGGGGCCGCCGTGAACCTTCCTAAATTCTCCACGGAGAACACTGTACTCCTTACTATCGTGCTTATCACCATACTGGTGCTGGGGGGCTTCAGCATAGCCCGCATGCCCCAGGAGCAGTTCTCTGAAGTGCCGTTTTTCTGGGTAAACGTTATCGTGCCCTTCCCCGGAGCCTCCGCGAGCGACATAGAGCAATCGGTCACCGTAAAAGTGGAACGCGAAATGCAGGGGATCAACAGCCTCAAGCAGATACAGAGCGTTACCAGCGACGGCCTGTCCGTCGTGCGTGTTGAATTCGACGACGGCATATCGAACGACGAATTCGAGCGGCTCTTCCAGGACGTGCGTACGCGCCTGGCCCGGGTGAACCTTCCCGACGGCAGCCTCCAGGCCCTGGCCAGCGATTTCTCTTCCAACGACTTCCTTCCCGTCATCGAGCTGGTGGTGTCGGGCAGCGCCGGCTATGAGCAGCTCGACGCCGTCGCCCGCTCGCTGCAGGACGCCATACTGTCCGTCAAGGACGTGTCTTCGGCGGACCTCGTCGGCGACCGGGAAAAGCGTATCGTGGTCGACGCCGACCGCGAACGGCTCGAGGCCTTAGGCATACCCATAACCGAGCTCCTGCGCTCGGTGCAGCAGAAAAACGTTACCGTGCCCGGCGGCGTCCTCGAGACGCCCTCGCGCGAATACCTGTTGCGCACGGTGGGTTCCCTGCGCGGCGTGGGCGAGTTCGAGCGCGTCATCGTGCGGCGCACCGACGCCCGCGGCGGCGTCGTGCGCGTGGGCGACGTGGCGGCCGTGTATGAGGAATTCGACGAGCAGGGCGAGACCGCCCGCTTTAACGGAGAACTTGGCATAGTCATACGCATAAGCAAGGTAGCCCGCGGCGACTCCATAGGCGTCATAGACAGGGTTAAGGACTTGGTGGCCGCTTACGAGCCCACCCTCCCCGAAGGCATCGCCTTAAGCCTGGTCAACGATTCCACGGTGCAGATACGCGATAGCATAGACGTGCTCTTGAGCAACGCCATCCAAGGCCTTATAATCCTGTCGGTCATACTCTTGGCCTTCTTAGGCATACGCAACGCGCTCATGACCGCCCTGGGCATACCGGTTACCTTCGCCATCACCTTCCTCGTGCTCGAGGCCTTAGGCGAGACCCTCAATTCAAACACGCTCTTCGGCATGGTGCTGGTGCTCGGGCTCATAGTCGACCACGCCATCGTGATTACGGAGAACAGCTATCGCCTGAGAAAATTGGGCTTTGATAAGCACCGGGCGGCCATAGAGGGCACGAGCCAGGTAGCCTGGCCCATCGTGGCCTCCAGCCTCACCACGGTAGCGGCCTTTCTGCCCCTCATGATACTGCCGGGCACCATAGGAAAATTCCTGCGGGTCATACCGCTGGTCGTATCCATAGCCCTCATCGCCTCTACCCTAGAGGCTATCATTTTCATACCGGCCCATATGGCCGAATGGCCCGGCGGCGATAACCTTAAGACCAAGCCCGACTTTTTCGAGCGCATACTTCCCGGTTTCAAGCGCTTCATGGAGAAGCTCTATAAAAAGCGGCTCGCGGTGGTGCTGGGCTTCTTCATCGTGGCGGCCGGCATTTTCGGCACCATACCCTTTATCAGGCAGGACCTGTTCAGCGCCGAGGACTTCACACTCTTTTATATCGACATAGACCTGCCCACCGGCGCCAACAGGGCTAAGACCGAGGCCGTACTTGCCCAGTTCGAGGAGCGCATATTGCCGCTTAAGGGCCAGGGCGAGGTGGTGAACGTCATATCCAGCGTGGGCTTCCGCTCAGGCGGCTCCGGCGGCACGAGCGCGGGCAACGTGGGGCAGATC
>JBFZES010000221.1:0-4145 GCA_041306725.1 Spirochaetaceae bacterium
GTGTTCAGGTCGGCGGTAGAGGCGAACCAGTCATGCAGGACGCCCGCCACGTTCTGGGAGAGGAGTTCGTCGCGCGGGTTGCCCTTTCGGGTGAGTATTTCCTGGTCTATGAGCTTTTCTCCGTAGAGCCTGGCTATATAGGCCAGGTACTCGCGGTACTGGGGCTCGGCGGGGCCGAAGGCTACCTTGCCATTGCGCAGCACGAAATCCACGTCCGCGTCGAAGGCGTAGGATAGGGCGCCCAGATTATAGGCCCAATCCTCGCCGCGCCTCCTGGCCAGCATAGGTATCTCGTCCTTTTTGCCGTTTCCGTTGGGGTCCTGATCGCGGAAGGCTACCAGTACCTTATAGAGCTCCTCGGTGGTGCTTGGCTTCTTCATGCCGACTTTAGCCAGCCAATCGTCGCGTATAAACCAGCCACGGGCGGCGCTCAGGGCGGAAAGCATGGGCACGTGATAAATGTGGCCGTCGGGCGCCGTTACCGCTTCGCGTACCGCCGGGTCGTTTAAAATCCTCTTTTGAAGGTTCGGGGCGTACTTGGCCATCAGGTCTTCAAGGGGTAGGAAGGCGCCTTCTGAGCCTAGCTTCATAACGGTGGTGTGCCCGCCTGATTTCTCATAGTAGGCTACGATGTCGGGTATATCGCCCGAGGCTATCATGAGGTTGAATTGCTGGTCCTTGACTTCTGAGAGGCTGGATACGAATTTCCAGCTCAAGTCGGTATTCGTTTTCTGCTCTATGACATTCCAAGCGGCGATTTCCTCGGTTTTGAGCGGTATCTCGGCCGCGATTACCGCCCACACCGAGAGGCTGGTAGGCCCTTTAGCGCCAACAGCCGCTGTTTCTTTTTCGCCCGCGGCGAAGGCGTTCCCCGCCAGCAGCGCGACGACAAGGATAGCCAATACTTTCTTCGACATAGCAAGCCTCCTAAGCTTTATTTAGCCCTTAATCGATCCGAGCGTTACGCCCTTCACGAAAAATTTCTGTAAGAACGGATAGATAAGCGCGATGGGTAGGGTGGACACCACTATGGTCGCGTACTTGATAGCCTCCGCCGTGGTGCCGGCTCGATCTATGGAAAGGTCAAGCTCCTCGCCCATCTGCGCCACGACGATCAGTTGCCGCAAGACCACCTGGAGCGGGTGCTTATTCGGGTCGCTTATGAGTACCATGGCCCAGAAATACCCGTTCCAGCGGTTTATTAAATAGTACAGGCCTATCGTGGCAAGGGCGGCTCCGGACATGGGCAACACGACGCGCAAAAGCACCGTCCATTCCGATGCGCCGTCTAGCCGCGCCACCTCAAAGAGCTCCTCCGGTATGGTCTCAAAGAACGAGCGCATCAGGATTATGAAGAAGGGCGAGGCGGCGAAGGCCACGAGCAGAGCGACGCGGGTATCTAAGAGGCCGAGCGATTTGACGACGAGGAAGAGCGGTATCATCATGCCGGTAGCCGATATGAACATCGTGATAGACACGAAGACATTCATGAATTTCCTGCCGCGGAAGCGTTTACGCGACATGGGGTAGGCGGCGAGCACGGTTACGGCAAGATTGAGAGCGGTACCCGCGATCGCGTAGAACAGGGTGTTGGCATAGCCTATCCAAATGCGCGAATCGGCGAATACGAGCCTGTAGGCTTCCCAGCTTATCGGGCTGACCGGCGCGAAGACGACGCCGTTGGCGCGTATGGCCTCGGGCGAGGATATAGCCGCCGATAGCACGTATATAAAGGGATAGAGCATGATGGAGCAGGCTATGGCGAGGCACAAGACTATAAGGAAGTCCCCAATAATGTCGCCTGGAGTCCTGCGTATGCTGCGTGAACGCTTACCAAAGAGACGCGGCATTCTTAAACCTCCGGGCTATCGAATTCGAGCTTACGACGACGATCAGGGCGAAAACGGTTTCGAAGAGGCCAACCGCCGTGGCATAGGAATAATCGGCGCCTAAGAGGCCCCGGCGGTATACGAAGGTGGATATAACTTCCGATGTTTCCAGGATCACGTCGTTCTGCAGGAGCAGGACTTCCTCGAAGGATACGGACACTATGTTGCCGATCCGTACGAGAAACATCAAAACGATCGTGGGCAGGAGCGAGGGCAGGGTGATGGCGGTCAATTGCCGCCAGCGGCCGGCTCCGTCCACTTCGGCGGCTTCATAGAGCGTGGGGTCTATGGCCATAAGGGCGGCGAGATACACGATGGCTTCGTAGCCCGATTCCTTGAATATACGTATGAAGGTATAGATGAAGGGAAAGAAGCCCTGCTGCTGCATGAAGAAGATAGGTTCCAAGCCCATCGATTGGCGGAAGAGGTTTACCACGCCGGTGCGCGGCGATAAGAGGTTTATGGCTATGCCGGCGATTACCACGAAGGATACGAAATGAGGCAGGAGCGTTACGGTCTGGAACAGTTTCTTAAGGCGCGGCTTACGCACCGCATTGAGCATGAGCGCTAAGAATATAGGCACGGGAAAGGCGAAGACAAGATAGTAAGCTCCTAAGATAAGGGTATTCCTCAGCACCCGCGTGAAGTATATGGAGGAGAAAAATTGTCGGAAATACTCAAGGCCATTCCAGGGGCTCTTAAAGAAGCCAAGGAAGGGGCTGAAGCGCTTGAGCGATATAAGGACGCCGCTGATAGGAATATAGCGGAAGAGCAGAAGATAGGCGATGACCGGGATAAGCATTATCCAGAGCGCCGGGTCGTCATGCAGTGATTTGGCGCGTCGCATCGCGTCCTCCTAGCAGCTGGCAAGTCCGTGTAGCTAGGCTACACGGAGAATTGTACCATGCAATAGGAGTCTGTCAATCAGTAAAATTATTAAATGTATGATACATTAAGCGCTGCGGAATGCCGACTGCCGTATGACGAGCTCGGTATGCACGGCTTTTTCAAGCCGCAGACCTTCGTTTCCCAGTAAAAGGGCATCCATGAGGGAAAAGGCTTGATGCACCAGATCCCGGCGATCAACGCGTATAGTGGTGAGCGAGGGGGAAGACAATTGCGCCATCGCTATATCGTCGAAGCCCACGATAGATAGGTCGGCAGGCAGGCGCAAGCCGGCCAAGGCGGCTAGGCCATAGAGGCCGAGGGCGGAAACGTCGTTATAGGCTATGACGGAGCTAAAGCCTGAGGCCACCGCGCTTGCTAGGCGCTGGGCGTCGATACTTGAGTTTTCCGTGTATACAAAGGTTTGCATTTTTTCTTCCGGCTGACCGCTTGCCAGCCAGGCGCGCTTGGCCAGGGCTTGACGTTCGTCGAACACCGAGGATGGCGTAAAGCGATTTGAAAAGGCGAAAAGCACGCCTTTATGGCCAAGACTCAACAGTAAATTTACCAAGTCAACAATGTGGTCGTTAGGGATTATTACCGAACCGAAGCGGCCGGCGCCCGGCGCTGGGCAGCGGCGATTTATTAAGACGGTTGGAATATTGCCCCGCGCAAGCAGCTCAACGCGCTTTCGCGGCAGGCTGCCCTGCACGAGCACGCCTTCTACGCCGGCGATAGCATCCATAAACTCGGAGGGCACGGCATCTTCGTCCCTGTCAAAGACGATGAAGGACGTAGCCTTCCCGCGCTGGGCCGCCATCATAAGATAGCTTAGATAGATATCTTTGCCATGATAGTTTGCCACATCATTGAGGTCGGTAAGCAGTCGCGCCCGGAAACTGTCGATAAGCATAGGTAAATGGGGCCGCTCCACGCTCGCGGCAGGCTTGCATACGGTGGAGCCCGAGCCCACTCGTGCCTCTAGATAGCCAAGAGAGGCGAGGTAGGCGGTAGATTTATTTATAGTCTGCGGGTTGACCTTATAGCGTAGCGCAAGGGTACGGATAGCCGGTATATTCGTGCCCAAGGGATATATCCCGCGTTGTATGTCTTCGCGTATGAGTTCCGCGATTTCAATGTATTTTTTTTGCATGTCTGCCCTCGCTATCTATAACAATAAGCTAAGTGTATCATACAATTCATGATTGTACTAGAGTAAGTACCTTGAATTAAGCGTGGCTCTAAGAAAAAACCGAGGCCCCCGTAGCATGGGGGCCTCGGCGTATACTCCCTTGTTAGCTATGGCACTAAGACAGGAAGCAAGCTTCGGGGAACGAATGGCAGCCTATACCTCGTAGGTGCCCGCGGACA
>JBFZES010000222.1:0-5892 GCA_041306725.1 Spirochaetaceae bacterium
ATACATTTCTTCGCGAACAAGAGCCTGCGCTCGCCCGAGGACTTCATGGCCCTGCGCATAGGGGTAAACCCTAATCAGGAGCTCCTCGTAAGCCAGCTGCAGGCCATGGGCATGCGCACGGTAAAGGCCGATACCAGCACCATCCTCCTCCAGCTTAACTCGAACGCGCTCGACGTGGTGTATACGAGCCCGCTGTACATAGGCACGCTCTGGAGCCAGTTCAAGCGTTCGGTAAGCTCCATGTCGTCGTTTAAGGTGGCGCCGTTCTTCGGCGCTATAGTCATCAATAAACGCTCCTGGGAACGGGTGCCTGAAAATTTGCGCCCGGCGCTCAGGGAAGCCACTGATCGTATCGTCAAGGAAATAGCCAAGGATTCCCGCGTCCTAGAGGACCAGGCCATAGCGTCGATGGTCGGGGACGGCCTGACCGTGCCCGCCATGAACGCCGAACAGGTCAGAGCCTGGGAACGTTTGTTTTCAGGCCCGCAGGTGGGCTCCTTCTTAAGGGAATCTTTTTCTCCGTTATGGTATGATGGGGTGCTCAAGGCCGTGGAAGCCGCGCGCAAGGACTGAACAGGCCGCATACCCGGCGGATGAGGCATAAAGGTGAAGCATGAATAGAATGAAGAGTACGATCGCGCTTATTATTATCGCCCTGAGCCTGGCCGCGCCCCTCGCCGCGCAGACCATTACCCTGCAGATAGGGGCGGCCGTGCCCGCGAACAGCCCCTGGGACCTGGGCCTGCGCAAGCTTGCCGCCGAATGGTCCCGCATATCGAACGGCCGCGTACGCCTAATCTTTCCCCGCGCGATGGCGAACGCCAGCCAGGAAGACCTGCTGCAGAAAATGAAGTTCAACCTGGATGGAGGCATGCTCGAGACCACCGGCCTTTTCTTCATCGACAAGGATTTCCTGCTCCTCTCCATGCCATCCATAATAGACGACGAGCGGGAGTTCGCGGCGGCAGTAGGAGCGATGAGGCCTATCATGAAAGCCCGTCTGGCTGACCGCTTCGAGCTCATTACCGTGGCCCAGGGAGGGTACCTGCATTTATTCTCGAACCGCCCCATCGTTAGCCCCGCGGACCTGGTTAACGCCCGCATAGGCGTCGACGCGAGCCAGGACATCCTCATGAAGCAGATGCAGGCCATAGGCGCGCGCACGGTAAAGTCCGATATGTCCACTACCCTCCTGCAATTCAATTCGAACGCGCTTGACGTCACGTACACCAGCCCTCTGATCATAGCCACGCTCTGGAGCCAGTTTAAGCGCTCGGTAAGCCATATGTCCTCGTTCAGGCTTTCTCCCTTCTACGGGGCCCTGCTCATCAACAGGCGCTCCTGGGACCGCGTACCCGACGAGTTTAAGCCGGCTTTGCTTGCGGCCGCCGACCAGATATCCCTGGAAATCGCCGCTGAAGCCCTTAAGTTAGAGCGCGATGCCATAGCCATGATGCAGACGCAGGGCCTAATCGTGCCCACGGTAAGCGACGAGCAGATGAAAGCCTGGACCGAGCTCTTCACCGGCCAGAGGATGCAGAACCTGTTCAGCGAATGGTTTAGCCCAGAATTTTCCAAAGCCGTCGCCGATGCCATACGGCGGGTCCGCAATTGAGCCCCGCCATGAAAGGCCTTGAACGATTCTCGCGTTGGGCCGCCATAGTCGCCAGCGTACTGCTCGTGGGCGTGGCCGTAACGGATCTGATCCTGGCCCGTATATTTTTTAGGGGCATAGCCGGCGCGCCGCGCATGCTTGAGCACGCCCTCCTGGCGCTGGCCTTCTTCTCGGCCTTGCAGGCTACGATAAAGAAGACTCATTTGGCCTTAAACGGCGGCAGCGCCGCGCGCAATAAGCCATGGCAGGCCACGCTTATAGACAGTGTATCCGTTGCCATAGATACCCTCCTCTTCTGCGCGGCCCTATCGCTCATCTTCATAGGCTTCGAGCCGGGCGCCCTTTTTCTCGGCCTTCCCATAGGGCTCTTCGTGTCGCCCATGGCCATAGGCTTCTTCCTTATGGCGCTCGCCGGCGTACTTGAGCTGCAAGGGCGGCTACGGCTCTGGGCGCTGCCCGCCATAGCCATAGGGCTGTTCCTGGCCGCCCCGGCCCTGCTTAACCTGGCCTATGAAGCCGGATTAAGCCTCGCCTTCCTGGAAACCATGGCGGACGCAGCCTACGCCGTAGCGGGCGTGATTAAGATTCCCGCCATATTGTTCCTGGCGGCGGCCGCGTTCTTCGGCCTCCCGCTCTACGTCGTGCTTTCGGGTACCGCCGCCCTGCTCTTCCTGGGCTCTTGGTCAGCCATCGAACTCATACCGAGCGAAGCCTACAATCTGCTTAAAAACGCCAGCATGCCCGCCATACCGCTCTTCACCATAGCCGGCTTTATACTATCTGAGTCTGGAGCCGGTAAACGGCTGGTCGCCGTATTCAGGGAGCTCTTCGGCTGGCTACCCGGCGGCGAAGCCTTTGCCGCGGTACTCGTATGCACCTTCTTTACGACCTTTACCGGCGCTAATGGCGTAACCATATTGGCCTTGGGCGGCATACTCGCCTACATACTCATAGAGTCGGGCGCGTATCCGGAAAATTATGCGCACGGGCTCCTTACCGCCTCGTCCTCGGTGGGCCTCTTATTCCCGCCGAGCATAGCCATCATACTGTACGCGGTAAACGCGCAGTTCATGGTGCAGGGCCAGGGCTCCTTTTCCATAAGCGACATGTTCTTAGGCAGCCTCATTCCCGGGCTGCTTATGGTGCTAGCCATGGGCGGGGCCGGCCTTGTGCAAGGCCTTCGATTTAAGGCCAGCCGCAAGAAGTTCAGCGGCCGCGCCGCGCTCAGGGCGCTATGGGACGCGGCGCCTGAGCTGTTCATACCCGTCCTTATCGTCATACTGTACTTTTCCGGCTTCGCTGGCCTTACGGAAATAGGCGCGGTCACTATCGTATACTTGATAGTCGTGGAGGGCGTCCTTAAGCGCGAACTGGGCTTAAAAGCCCTCCTGTCCACCTTAATCAAGGCCTTGCCGGTAGCCGGCGGCGCGCTCATTATCATAGCTGCCGCACGCGGCCTGTCCTTTTACATCATTGACGCGGGAGTGCCGGAACTATTCGCCAATTGGCTGGGCGAAGCCATACAGGCTCGCTGGGCCTTCCTTCTGCTCTTAAACTTAGGGCTTTTGCTCGTGGGCTGCTTCATGGACGTGTTCTCAGCCGTATTGGTCGTATCGCCGCTCATTATACCGCTGGGCTTCGCCTACGGCGTGCACCCGGTTCATTTAGGCGCCATATTCATCACGAACCTGAGCATAGGCTTCCTTACGCCTCCCATAGGCATGAACCTTTTCCTGGCCAGCTACGCCTTTAACAAGCCTGTCATGAAAATATACAAGGACGTACTGCCCTTCTTCTTAATCCAGCTCGCCGTGCTCTTCCTGATTACCTGGGTGCCTTGGTTCTCCCTGGCGCTGCTTCCAAAGGCGGCCATGTGAACCTGATGACGAAGGCGGCGCTTCCCGAGTCCTGCCTAGGCCTCTGCGCGAGCATAGACCTGAGACGGGACGCGGCCCGCGAAGCCGCCCTGCTCATACACGGCTACACCGGCTATCCCGCTGAGCTTGGCGCGGTCGCGGAAGCCCTGCACGCGGCTGGCCTGCGCGTGTACGCGCCGAGGCTGCCCGGCCACGGCAGCTCCAGATCGGATTTTATGGCCACGGGCGCACGCGACTGGAAACGCCGCTGCTATGACGCCTATATGGAGCTCCGCTCTGCCCATGGGCGGGTGCACATAGTGGGGCATTCCATGGGAGGGCTTCTGGCCCTGCTGTGCGGCGCGCGTTTCGACGCGGCCAGCCTTAGCCTGCTCGCGCCCGCCCTGGCGCTCCGCGACCGGCTCATAGCCTTTACGCCCCTCGTCGGCCTCGTAGCGCCGGTCATCAGGCGCGGCTTTGCGCCTTCGCCCGAGGACGGCCAGGGCGAGCGCCTCTTTTTGCACCAGGCCTACCGCGAGGACTCGCTGGTGCGCCAGGCCGGGCAGCTGGAGCTCCTAAGGCGCGAAACCCTGCGCGTTATTGGCAGGGTACGCGCGCCGACGCTCGCGCTTTTCGCCGAGGCAGACGCGGCCGTCGATACGCGTAAGGCGGCCGCCAGGCTCGCCTCAGGGCTCGTCAAGGCGAAAAGCCTGAGCATAGAGACGCTGCAAGGCGCTTCGCACATTTTCCCCTTCGAGGCATCGACCGAACAAGCCTGCGCAGCGCGGCTGCGGGAATGGATAAGCAATGGATAGCACGGCCATCATTTATACCGACGGGGCTTGTTCGGGCAATCCCGGGCCGGGCGGCTGGGCCTGGGTAAGCCTCGCGGGCGGCGACATACGCGAAGGCTACGGCGGAGATAAGGACACGACCAACAACCGCATGGAACTCCAGGCGGCCGTCGAAGGCCTCAAGGCCATAAAGGCGCGCATAGCCGAAGGCTCGCTCGCTCCCCGCGGCATAGAGGTGCGCACCGACTCCCAGTACGTGAAGAACGGCGTGACGAGCTGGATAAAGTCCTGGAAGAAAAACGGCTGGCGTACGGCGAGCAAGACCCCGGTCAAGAACAAGGAGCTGTGGGAAAGCCTGGACGCCCTGGCCACCGAGCTAAACGCCCGCTTCAGCTGGGTGGAAGGCCACGCTGGCGAGGCCTGGAATGAGCGCTGCGACGTACTCGCGCGTAAGGGCGTGTCCGAGCAGCGCTAGATCCCAGCCTAGAAATGCAGGAAAATGCTTATGCTCCAGAAAAATCCGTCCGGCCGGGCATAGAGTTCATCCTCTATAAGCTTAAGGCCGGCAAAGGCTCCTAACTGGGCAAAGCCGAACAGATCGAAGGCAAGGCCGCCGCCGGCCGAGGCGAGGAAACCCGCCTCATCGCCGTAGCTTGCCGCCTCGGTAAAGCCGCGGTAGTAGCCGCCGTCGGCGAAGGCGTAGAGCACCGGCACTATGGCCTCGATGCCGAGCGCCGGCCCCACCAGGCGCAGCTCGGCGTTGGCCACCGCCTTAAGCGCGCTGTCGTAGCTATTGCGCTCGTAACCGCGCACGCTCTCGCCCAGCGAGTCGCGGAGATTCCGCCCGCCAAAGCTCTGGTTCACGTATATGGGCACCGACTGGCCGCCAGCGTAGTCGACGCCGCCAAAGAGCGCGCCGTACATATTGAACAGGTTGCCGCCCTCGCGCGGAAGGTCCACGAGGGTAAGGAAGGAGCGGGCCTGGGCCGAAAGGCGCCAGAAGTCGCTCCGGGCGTTCAAGAAACCGGGTCCCCATTCTCCCGCAAGCTCGGCGTAAAAACCGTTTTTGGCCTTGTGCCTGTTCGTGACGACGGAGTCGTAGCTTATGCCTGCCATGAAGGAGCTGCCGAATAGGCCCTCGGCGTCCTCGAAGAGGGCTATGGGAGCGTCGTTCTGGTACAGGTCGAAACGCCCCCTATAGAAGCCGAAGAGCTCCACGAGGTTATCGCCGTCGCCGCGGAGCGCCAGACCCTGAAGCAGGGCAGCCTCCCACTGGAAGTTCGGGCTATTGTATTTGTCTTCGCTATAGAAGGGCTGGCCCAGCGCGTCGCGCATGATCAGCTTGTCCTGATAGCCGCCGCCGGCCTTGAAGAAGAGCAGGGTGTCGCCGCCGAGGCCGAAGTCCAGCCCGGCATAGCTCAGCGTAAAGTCCGCGCCGGTCGGTATTATGCCGTTGAGCATGCGCACGCCGGCGAAGCCCAGCCGCCAATCGCTGGACTCGGATTCCTGGGCGCCGATCGCGGCGAAGGCTGCGCAGGCAAGGATACAGGCTACGAGGGTCCTCCGCATGGCCGGCCTCACTACGCCCTGCCCGCGGAGCCGAGCACCTCGCGGTTTTTATGCATGT
>JBFZES010000223.1:0-2705 GCA_041306725.1 Spirochaetaceae bacterium
CGATCGTCGCGATAAGAAGGGCCAGTTCCGCAGCCTGTGGATCATACGCGTCAACGCCGCGTGCCGCGCCGAGGGCTTGAGCTACAGCCGCTTTATCGAAGGGCTTAAGAAGGCGAATATACAGATGGACCGCAAGGTCCTTTCCGATATAGCCATACGCGATCCCGAAGCCTTCAAGTCCGTGGTGGCGCAGGCTAAAACCGCCCTCAAGGCCTAGGGGGCATGCTAACCCTCGACCAGGTACGCGCCCTTGAGGCGCGGGTGGAAAAGGCGGTAAGCCTTATCTCCGCCTTACGTACAGAGAATAGTTCCTTGCGTACCGGCTTGGCCGCCGCTGAAAAGCGCGTGGCCGAGCTAGAGGGTTTGGTGCAGGATTTCCAGAAAGACCAGGAACGCATAGAAGAAGGCATAATCGAGGCCTTGCGCAAGCTCGACGCGTTTGAGGACGCGGTGCAGACGAGCGCGGCGCAGCAAGTCAAAGCCCCCGCCGACGCGCACGCAAGCCCGGCCGCGGCCCGGCTTGAAGAGGAGCCGCTCGCGGCGGCTGCCGAGCTTTCAGAGGACGCGCCGGCCGCCGACGCGGACCTCGACATCTTCTAGGCGCGCAGTGCCCCTGGAAACCGTGCGGGTAGAGCTCCTAGGCGCGTCGTTCTCCATACAGACGGACGAAAGCAAGGAATACCTTGACGCGGTTTTGGAACAGTTGCGCGCTAAAGTTGCCGAAGTTAAAGAGTCGTCCCGGGTGGACGATCCCTTGAAGCTGGCCATACTGGTGGGCATTTACCTGGTGGATGAGCTCAAGCGGGCGCGCGCCGACCTTAGCCCGCGGGCTGAACTGGACGTTGAACGCGGCGATGAACTAGGCCTTATAGCCGAAAGGCTTATAGCCCGAATAGACGATAGCCTGAGGGAAGCTTCCGCTTCTCGGACGGAACATGTAGAATGAACGGAGACGCACGATGAGCATGCCCCTGGAAAACCTTATCGAGTACAGCGGGAACGCATATGAGTTTACCGTGGCCGTCAACAAGCGGTCCTATCACCTCGCGGTGCTCAAGACCGCCGACGTGGAGAAGAACAACGGAAAGGTTGTTTCGTTAGCGATGCGTCAGATCTTCACCGACCAGATTGAGTACCACTTCGAATAGGGTACTGGCTCTTTTCGGCCCTACCGCCTGCGGCAAGACCGATTTACTGCTTAAGCTATTCGCCGCGGACGACCGGTCTCTTAAGAGGCCGGTCGTCGTCATTTCCGCCGATTCAGTGCAAGTATACCGCGGCCTGGATATAGGGTCGGCCAAGCCCGATGCCGGGCTGCGGCGCCTTCTTCTGCACGAGCTTATCGATATACGCGACCCGCGCGAGGCCTTCTCCGTGGGCGACTTCGTGCGCTTGGCCGACGAGGCCTGCGAGCGGGCGCTGGCGGCCGGAGCCCTGCCGGTCATAAGCGGCGGCACGGCGTTTTACCTTAAGGCGTTTATCTACGGCCTTCCTTCAGCCCCATTGGCAAACGCCGAGCAGCGCTTGGCCGTACAGCGCGATTTCGAGGACCTTGGCCCCGCCGCCATGATGGACGAGCTGCGCGCGGCCGATCCTGTCAGCGCCTCGCGCATTAAGCCCAACGACCATTACCGCATAGCCCGCGCCTTGGAAGTGTTCCGCTCGGGCGGAAAGCCCCTGTCTTCGTACCGCCTGCCTGAGCGGCCCCGCGAGCGCTGGTCCGTGCTGCCCCTCGCCGTAGACCGGCCGCGGCCCGAGCTCTACGCGCGGGTGGAGGCCAGGGTGGACGCCATGATGGCCGGGGGCCTGCCTGGGGAACTCGCGGCCCTGGCCGCCGCCGGCTACGGGCCGGACGACCCGGGGCTCAAAGCCATAGGCTACGCCGAGTTTTTCGCGGAAGACCCGTCGGCCGTGGCCGCTTGCTCGTGGAGCGCGCCTGCCCTTAAAAGGGTGGCGGACGCCATCAAGCTCCACACGCGCCGCTACGCCAAGCGTCAGCTCACCTTTATGCGCGCCCTGCCCGGCGCGCTCTGGCGCCATCCCGAAGATAGCGCTAGGATAGAAGCCGATATACAGGCTTGGCTGAGCGCTTAAGCGTAAGCGGGCCACTGTTGCCGGCACGGCTTAGCCGAACGTACTCGCTATAAGGAGACCTCGTATGATCGATAGGAGCAGCGCCGTTTTCTCCAACGATATGCCCGCGGCTGTACTGGCCAAGGCGACGAAAAGCAAGGCCCGATACCTGGCTAAATTCGGGCCTGAAAGCGGCGGGCAAACGCTTCCGGGAGGCGAGCGCTCGAGCCAAGGCGAACGGCTGCTCTACGCCATAGACAATGCCGTGCTCGGCCCTGAGTTCGGCGTTCAAACCCTTGCGCTCGGCAGAGATGCGGAGGCCGGCGGGGGACGAGCCATCGACACGGAAAAAGGGGTGGTCGTGGGCACTATACGCCTGGGCTACGGGCATTACCGCATAGCCATGTCGGTGGCCTCCGCGCTTAGGCGCCGGGGCTATACGCCCTACTGGTTCGACCTGAACGGATTTGATAGCAGCGTGGGCGGCAAAGTGGTGGCTAGGCTCAATGAGCTCTATTCCTTGGGTTCGAGGCTTTCCCAGAAATTCCCGCTCTTCAATCGCCTGTATTGGGAGCCGCTCAACGCCGAGGGCTTTAAGAAGCTATCCTTTAACGCGGCGGACCAGAAGGTGG
>JBFZES010000224.1:0-2666 GCA_041306725.1 Spirochaetaceae bacterium
ATGAACCTGGCTAAGCTCGCGCCCTACGCCAAGGACGCCGAGGACCTTCTTTTACGCGTACTGCCCAAGGCGGCGCGCCTGCAGCTGGGCTACATGGACGAGCGCGTGCGCTTCCTCATGCGCGAGTCGGGTTTCTTCGAGTCCAGCTTCCTCGTCAAGGAAGGGCTCGTATCGGCCGATCGCGTTACCGGCATGTTCGGACTCGTGGGCCTGGCCGAGCTCGTCAACGCGCACGCGGGCGGCAAGCGCTTCGGGCATGACGACGAGGCGGAGGCCCTGGGCCTGCGCATTATAGAGAGCCTAAGCGAGCTGGTACGGGAGCACCGCTGCCCCAGCCTGAGCATGAACGGGGGCCGCTATCTCATGCACGCGCAGGTGGGCATAGACTCGGACAGCGGGATAAGCCCCGGCTGCCGCATACCTATAGGGGACGAGCCTGAGCTGCCCGAGCATATACTGCGCTCCGCCCCCTACCACGCGTTCTTCCCCAGCGGCATAGGCGACGTGTTCGCCTTCGAGCCCACCGCCAAGGCCAATCCCCGCCAGCTCCTCGATATAGCCAAGGGCGCCCTGGCCAGCGGCCTGCGCTATTTCAGCGCCTACGCGGCCGACGCCGACGTGGTGCGCATTACCGGCTACCTCGTCAAGCGTTCGGAAATAGAGCGCATGAACCGCGGCGAGGCGAGCCTCCAGGACACGACCGCGCTCGGCCGCAACGCCGTGAACAACCTGGGCGTGCTCGAGCGCCGCATACGCTCCTAGCTTTGCTTGCGCGCCATGGCTAGTGCGCCGCTACGGGGCCGCGTAGCCAAGATACTCAATACGAGCGCGGTGGACGGCCCGGGCAACCGCGCCGTCGTATTCCTGCAGGGCTGCTCCTTTAATTGCGCCTATTGCCACAATCCCGAGACTCGGCCCGCCATAACGGCCAAGCCGGGCCTAAGGCCGGACGGCAAGGAAGCCTGGCCGCGCTGGATGGCGAGCGGCGAAGTCTTAGCCTCCATAGGGCGTTACCGCGCCTTTCTGCGCGGCATAACGGTGACCGGGGGGGAGTGCGGCGAGCAGCCTGAGTTCCTACAGGGCCTGCTGTGGGAAGCGCGGGAGTTTGGCTTGCCCGGCCTCGTGGACACCAACGGCAGCCTGGACTATGAAGCCTGGCCGGACATAGTCCAGGCGGCGGAAGGCTTCATGCTTGACCTGAAGGCCTGGGACAAGGAAGAGCATCGCGCTCTTACGGGCTCCGATAACGCAAGCGTCCTAGCTAACCTGGAATTCCTGGCGGGCGCCGGCGCGCTCTATGAGCTGCGCACCGTTATCGCGCCCGGGCTCTTCGACGCGGAGCAAACCGTGCGCATGGCCGCGATGGCCCTCTCGCGCGCGGGCTCAAAGGCGCGCTATAAGCTCATACGCTTTAGGCCACAGGGCGTGCGCGCCGCCTGGCGCTCGCTCCCCACGCCGGACGACGCGCTTATGGAACGCTTGGCCGCGCTGGCGGCCGACTGCGGCGCGGCCGAGGTCGTCGTCGTATAGCTTGCTACGGGCCGCCCGCGCGGACTATGCTTAGTCGGTGAAAAACCAACAACGCGGCGAGATAGCCGTATGCGGCCTTGAATCCGTGCGGGCCCTGGCCCAGGCAAGGCCGGACGCGGTACTGCGCTTTTTTAGCGTACAGGAGCGCGCCCGCGAATTCGGCCCCCTGTGTAAAATCCTGGCCAAGCAGCGCAAGACCTACCGCGTGGTGGAGCCCGCCGAGCTCGAGAAGCTATCGGGCACCGTGCACCACCAGGGCGTCGTGGCCATGGTACTGGACGCGCCGCTTAAGCGCCCCGACGAAGCCCTGCTGCGAGCCTGGGCGGCCAGCGGCGCCCGCGTCGTGGTACTGGACAGGGTAGGGGACGACCATAACCTGGGCTCGATAGCGCGCAGCGCGGCCTTCTTCGGCTTCAAGGCCCTCATACTATCCGACCGCGACCACGCGGCCAGGCTGTCCACCTCCGCGTACCGCGTAGCCCGCGGCGCGCTCGAGCGCATAGCCATATACGCCGACGATTCCGGCGCCGCCTTCCTTGGCCGCTGCAAGGGCATCATGCCCAGCATAGGCGCCGACCACCGCGGCAAAAACGAGCTCCGCAGCTTCGGCCTGCCCGCGGCTGCGCCGCCCGGCGCGGCCTGCTCGCCCTTAGCCCTGGTGCTCGGTAACGAGGAGACGGGCCTTGAGCCCGATACCCGCGCGGCCTGCGACGCCCTCGTGCGCGTCGAGGGCTCCGGCTCCGTGGAAAGCCTGAACGTTTCCCAGGCGGCCGCCGTGTTCTTTTACCGCTTCGCCCCGCGGGGCGCGAAGGCCTAAGCGTGGGTCGGCCAGCTGCCGCCGGCCTAGCGGCGCGGAACGGGGGCCGGAACGGGAAACGGCGCGGCCGTCCGCTCAAGGCCATGCTCGACAGCAATATTTTCGACCTCATAGCCGATGACCCAACGGGGCGGCTGCGCTCCGGCTTGGAGAACGACGCAGGCGTCGCGCCCTACGTATGCGACGCCCAACTGGCCGAACTCGGCGCTCTGCCCGACGTTTCGCGCGCCGCCGCGCTTTTGGCCCTGGCCCGTGCGCTCTGCAGGTCTGTGGCAGCCGTCCCTTCGCCGCGGTCTTCAGCGAAGCATGCCCGCGACGC
>JBFZES010000225.1:0-9222 GCA_041306725.1 Spirochaetaceae bacterium
GCGTCGATGCCCATAGCGGCCGCGCTCGGCAGGTCCCATATATAGCGCTCGTAGTAGGGGTCGGGCAGATAGGATACGGGCTCGGCGCCCAGTAAGAACGCCAGGTATTCAGGCGCGGAAAAGAAGCGCGCGGGCTTGCCGCCGCCCCGCTGGCCATCCTCAAGCAGCTTGAGGGCCTTGGGCAGGTAGAAGGACGGGTCCACCGCATGGCCAATGCGGGCGGCTATGCGCTCCGCCTGGCCCAACGCGCTGCGGTCCATCCACGAAAGGGCCCGGCCTAGGGGCAGCCCGCCGGGGCCTACGGCTACCAAGGTGGGGCCGTTGCCGCTTATCGCTATCGCCTCGATGGCATCCGCGGCCTTGCCCGATAGCCCGAGCGCGAGCTCTATGGCTATGGCGGCCGCCTTAGCCCATTCCAGGGGTTCGGCATAGGCCTCGCCAGGGTTAGCGCCCTTGTACAGCCCCACCTCCGCCCTGCCCATGCCGAGCCTGCGCCCTTCCTCGTCAAAGAGGCCGCACTTCAGGGCCGAGCTGCCGAGGTCTATGCCGCACAGCATATCAGCCGCCCTTAGCCACGAGGAGCCGCACGTCGCAGCGGTCCGACCAGCGGCAGCTGGCGCAGGCGGCGCCGGGGCAGTCGAAGAAATCGCGCACCTTGTCGAGCTGCTCGATGTGCCAGGATAGATCCTCTATGTAGCCGTCCAGGGCGGCGCGCCTGCGCTCCGCGTCCTGGAGCCTTGCGCGGTATTTCTGGGCCAGGCTCATGCGTACCGAGTCGCCCGTCCTGTCGTTCTTGGCAAGGTTAAAGAGTTCGCGTATTTCAGCCAGGGTAAGGCCATAGTCCTTAAGCTGCTGCACGCGCTTGATGCGTACCGCGTTGCGCTCGGAGTAGCGTCGGTGTTCGCTGCCGTCGCGGTCGTCCGATTCAAGGAGGCCTAGCTCCTCGTAGTACCGTATGGTTCTTACCGTTATGCCGAACATGCGGGCAAGCTCGCCTATCTTGTATGATGCTTCGTCGCTCATGGAATTGACCTTTAACGTAAGCTTTGCGCCGCGAAAGCTTCCATCGGCTCTGGCTTAGGATTATTTTGAGTATACTCGCCTAGCTACTGTATGAAAAGCCGAAGGCAAGCGCTTTTGGCGGGAGGAATACCGATGAAACGCATACTTTTCTTCAGCATGGCGGCTGTCCTTTCCCTGAGCGTATCGTGCGCCAAGCCCGAAGGCGGCCTTAATAAGCTGTCCGTGGCCGTTTTCGTGCCCGGCGTGGCTTCTGGCAGCCCTATATACGAGATGCTCGTGGCCGGCGCGAATAAGGCCGTGGCCGAGAGCCCCGGAGCTACCATAAAGGTAATAGAGGGCGGTTATGACCAGTCCGCATGGCTGGACAAGCTGCGGGATATAGCAGCCTCCGGCGAGTTCGGCCTTATCGTGAGCTCGAATCCCGCCATACCCGAGCTATGCGCCAAGGTGGCCGCGGATTACCCCGACCAGCGCTTTTTCATAGCGGATGCCTACATGGCGGGCAATCCCGCCATGCATACCGTGCTCTACAATCAAATGGAACAGGGCTACCTGGTGGGCTACCTCGCGGGACTCGTAAGCAAGGCCGCCAGGCCCGACGGCCCGCTTGTTGCCGGCCTCGTGTCGGCCCAGCGTTACCCGACCTTGGACCGGCTTATAGAGCCCGGCTTCGCGGCGGGCCTTAAGGCGGTGGATCCTTCCTTTAGCCTCGAATACCGGGAAATAGGCAATTGGTACGACGCGAACAAGGCCGCCGAACTCGCTCGCTCGCTGTATGCGGCCGGCGCAGAAATCATCCTGCCCATAGCCGGCGGCGCGGGCCAGGGCGTGGTGGCGGTAGCCTCCGAGCTTGGTAAGAAGGTGGTATGGTTCGACGGTTCGGGCTACCAGCTTGGACCCGACGCGGTCGTAGGCTGCGCCACCATAGCCCAGGACCGGCTCGTATACGAGCGGCTAAAGGCGCTGCTCGCGGGGGAAAGGCTTTACGGCAAGGCGGATATCGTAGGCGCCCGCGACGGCTACGTAGGCTTCGATCCTAGCGGCCCCGCCTACAAGGCTCTGCCCGTGGCTCTGCGCGACGCGTTTGACAAGGCCATGAAAGACCTGGCCGCGGGCAAGCCGGACTTTACCCTGACTTCGTTCTAGGCGTATCTTGGACGGGATGGAAGTACTGGGCCTGCGCGGCATACGAAAATTTTTCCCATCCACGGCCACCCAAGCACTCGGCGGCGCGGACTTCAGCCTAATGGCGGGCGAAGTGCATGCGCTGGTAGGCGAGAACGGCGCGGGCAAGTCCACCCTGGCGCGCATAGCCTGCGGCCTGCTCACGCCCGATGCCGGCAGCCTGAGCGTGCGCGGCGCCAAACTTTCCTTTAAGGGCTACCGCGACGCCGAAAGGGCGGGCATAGGCTTCGTGCCCCAGCAATCCATGCTCGCCACTGGCTTGAGCGTGGCGCAGAACCTGTCCCTTGGCCACGAGCCGCGCCGTTTCGGCTTTCTGTACGATAGCACGAGGGCGCTGTACGATGCCGCCATGCTTGGGGAGCGCTACGGATTTAGCGTAGACCCGGCGGCAATCGGGGGGGTTTTGGGGCCGGCGCAGCGCCGCGCGGCCGAGATACTGCGCGCCATGGCGCGCGGGGCGCGAATACTCATTTTAGACGAGCCTACGAGCATACTGTCGGAGTCCGAGGCCAAAGCGCTTTTCTCGCTTATCGAGCGCATAACCAAGGCGGGGGCCGGCGTCGTGTACATATCCCATAGGGCTAAGGAGATACTGGACATCGCGGACCGCGTTACCGTGCTCCGCGACGGGCGGAATATAGCCACCGTGGCCGCGGGCGGACTCGACGAATGCGCGCTGGCTGAACTGATCATTACGACGGGATCCTGCGCCTCTGATAGGCGACATGAGACCGAGCCGGGGCGTCCCGTGCTTGAGCTGCGCGGCGCCCTCCTTGGCGACGGGCCTGGCGGCCTGGCCGTGGACCTCGTCGTGCGCGCGGGCGAAGCCGTGGGCGTCGTCGCGCTCGCCGGCAATTATCTGGACGCGCTCGAGGAATTGGCCGTGGGACTCCGGCCCGCGGGACGGGGCCAGGCGCTGCTCCTAGGCCGGGACTTTGCCTCCTATGATACGGAAGAGCTCTATACCAAGCTGCTTGCCTACCTGCCCACGGATCGCGAGGGCAGGGGCCTCTCGGGCCGCTCAACGCTGCAGGATAACCTCCTTGCCAAGCGCCTTGCCTCGTATTCCTTCAGCGCCTTCGCCCTGCAACGTGCGCCGGCGCGCGACGCGGCGGCCCTGGCCCAGGGGTTCAAGGTGAAAGGCCGGCTGTGCCGTCCGGCGGATTCCCTTTCCGGCGGCAACCGGCAGCGCCTGGTGGCGGCCCGCGAGCTGGAAGGCTCGCCCGCCCTGGTCGTGGCGGCCAATCCCGCCCAGGGCCTCGACCCTGCCGGCAGGTCCCAAATCATGCGGCGGCTCGCGGAATTGCGCTCTGGCGGCGCCGCCGTGCTCCTCTTAAGCAACGACCCCGAAGACCTGGCCGAGCTCGCGGACCGCGGCTTCGCGCTCTACCGAGGCAGGCTGTCAGCCCTAGAAGCCGATGAATTCGAGGCTTCCTCGCTCGCCTCGCTCCTGACCGGAGCCCGATCATGAAGGAAACCGACTCGCTCGCCTTAGCGCCCGCGCCGCCCTCGCGCGGCTGGGAAGCGCTGCGGCGCGTATCCTTATCGCTGGCCTTGGCCTCAGTACTCATAGCCTTATTGGCCCTCATAGCCTCCAGCGATCCGGGCGCTACCCTGAGAGCCTTCTTCGTAGCCCCATTCCGCTCACGCACCCTTTTGCCGGCCATGCTCGAGGCCTCCGCGCCTCTAGCCCTGGCCGCCCTCGGCGTGCTCGTCGCCTTCAGGGCGGGCCATTTCAGCCTGGGCGGCGAGGGCCAGCTCTACCTCGGCGCCGTTTTCGCCGCCTTTGCCGGCGTACATGCCCCGGCAGGCTATCTTGGCCTCGCCTTGGCCCTGGCCGCCGGTACCCTAGGCGGCATGGCAGCGGCGGCGCCGGCGGCGGCGGGAAAACGCCTCGCAGGCGCCGACGTGCTCCTTACGACCTTCCTGTTGTCGCAAGCGGCCATATTCATAGCCGATTGGGCGATAGCGGGTCCCCTGCGCGACGGCGGCAACAATCTCGTGGCTATGGCCCCTATACCCAAGGCCTCGCTCTTGCCCCGGCTTTACCCGCCGTCTATCTTGAGCCCCGCGCCGTTTATGGCGCTGATCGCCATAGCCCTGGGCTGGTTTTTCTTTTCGCGAAGCAAGCTCGGCCATCAGCTGAGCCTCTATGGCAAGAATCCGCTCTTTGCCCGCCTGCAGGGTTTCCCGGTTGAAGCCTTTAGCTGGCAGCCCGTGCTTTTCGCCGGAGCGGCGCATGGCCTGGCCGGCGCCCTGTTGTCCCTCGGCCCAAACGGCACGGCCGTGCGCGGCATGAGCGGCGGCATAGGCTGGAGCGCCATAGGGGTAAGCCTTATCGCGGGAAACGAGCCTTTGGCCCTGCCTTTCGCCGCCATCCTCTTCGCGTGGCTGGACGCCGGCGCCCGCCAAGCGTCCATCGTGTCCGACCTGCCCCCCGATGTGGCCATGGTCGTTAAGGCCCTGGTCATACTCGCGGCGACCGCCAAGCCGCTTTTAAAGCGCATTAAGGCTCGCAGGGGCAGAGGGCGCGCGGAGGCCTGCGCATGAACGCGCTCGGCCAGCTTTTCTCCGCCACTATGGGGGGGCTCGCGCCCATACTCGCCGCCGCCTTGGGCGGGCTGGCCAGCGAATACGTGGGCGTGCTCAATATCGCCCTTGAGGGGCTCATCATGGCCGGCGGCTTTGCCTATATAGCCGTGGGCGCATTCTATGGTCCGCTCGCCGGCATAGCCGCGGCTCTCCTATTGCCCGCGGCCCTTGCCTACGCGCAGGACCTTTATGCGCGCAAGGCCAGGGCGGACGCCTTTGTCGTGGGGCTATCGCTCAACCTGCTCGTACCCGGCGTGGCTTCGGTGCTGTCACAGCTCATATTCGCCACCAAGGGCGTCGTAAGCGCGCCCGCCTTAGCCTCGCCCCGGCTGGCGCAGGGCTTGGCCGCGCTGCCCCTCATCGGCCCCATACTCTTTGGCCATAGGCTTTCCGAATACCTCGCCTACGCCATCGTGGCCTTTATGCTCCTGACGCTCGGGGCGACGCCTTTTGGCCTACGCGCGCGCGCGCTGGGCATGAATCCCGATGCTCTTGAGCTCGGAGGCCTCCGCCCCGGCGCTATTCGATCCTGGGCGTACGCGCTATCGGGCCTGGCCTGCGGCGTCGCCGGCCTTTCCCTTGCCGCCGCCATTGGCGCCTGGGTGCCCGGCCTCAGCGCGGGCAGGGGATGGATAGCCTTGGTAGCCGTATATTTGGGAGGCAAGAGGCTCGTCGGCACCCTCCTGTCCGCGCTGCTCTTCGCCTTGCTGCTGGCGGCGGCGAACCTGGGCCAGGCCCTGCGTTGGCTTCCTGCGGAACTCATGGCCGCCTTGCCCTATCTCGTTACCGCCATCGTCGTCATAACGGGCGCGGCCTTGAAGCGCGCGAGACTACGCAAGGCATGAGCCTGCTTCATCGGCCTTGACCCATTCCTCGCTTTAGGCTATATTCCTACTATTCAGATAGGAATATAGGGGATGCCATGTTTTCCGTTTCAGCGCGCACCCAATACGCCATACGAGCCATGGCCCATCTTGCCCGGCTTGAGGGCAAAAGCGCCACGGCCGCCGACATAGCGGGCGCGCAAGGCATACCCTTAAAATACCTCGAAGGCATACTCTCGCGCTTAAAGCTGTCCGGGCTCGTGGATAGCGAGCGCGGCAAGAACGGCGGCTACCGTATGCAGGGCAGGGCCCAGGACGTAAGCATGCTCGCCATAGTCGAGGCCATGGACGGCAGCGTCAAGCCCGTAAGCTGCGTGGATAGCGCTGCCGCCTGCTCGCAGGGCCGCGGCTGCCTGCCCCGTAAATTCTGGATTGGGCTTAAGGCGTCCATAGACGCTTACCTGAACGAGCACAGCCTCAAGGATATCGTGGAGGGAGACCAAGTATGAGCGGCCGCAGAGTCTATATGGATTACAACGCTACGACGCCCCTGCATCCGGCGGTAAAAGATGCCATGGTAAGCGACCTCGAGGTATTCGCCAACGCGTCGAGCATGCACGAGGACGGCAGGAAGGCTCGGGGTCGCGTTGAAGACGCGCGCAAAGCCGTGGCCGAGCTTGTAGGCTGCGGCGACAATCCCGATCAGATCGTGTTCACGAGCGGCGGCTCGGAATCCAACAATACCGTTTTCGCCACGATGTTCCATATCGGGCGCAAAGGGCCGCGCAAGGGCATCATCACCAGCTCTATCGAGCACCCCTGCGTGCTCAACGCGGCCAAGTGGCTTGAGTCGGAAGGCTTCCCCGTAACCTTTCTTAAGGTGGACGGCTACGGCAAAGTGGATATGGGGCAGCTCAAGGCCAGCCTTGGGCCCGACACCCTCCTCGTGTCGATCATGGCCGCCAACAACGAAATCGGAACGATACAGGACATGGCCGATATAGGCGCCCTCGCCAAGGCGGCGGGCGCGTACTTCCATAGCGACGCCACGCAGGCCGTGGGCAAGATACCCGTGCGCGCCGGCGATTGGCAGGCCGATTACCTGACCATGTCCTGCCATAAGCTTTACGGCCCCAAGGGCGTAGGCGCGCTCTACCTGCGCAAGGGCGCCCCGCTTGAGCCTCTCATACGCGGCGGCCACCAGGAGCACGGCTACCGCGCGGGCACGTATAACAATATAGGCATACTGGGCTTCGGAGCGGCCGCCCGCCTCGCCAAAGAGGAGCTGCCGGAGTACGCAGGCAGGGTGTTCGCCCTGCGCAACAGGCTTCGCGACGGCCTCGTGGCCGCCATACCCAAGGTAAAAGTGAACGGGCACCCGGTGAACGTGCTGCCTAACACGCTGAACCTTTCCTTTCCCGGCGCGGAAGGAGAGGCGATACTCCTGTATCTCGATCTCGCGGGCATAGAGGTAAGCACCGGCTCCGCCTGCGCTTCGGGCAGCCTTGAGCCCAGCCATGTGCTTTTGGCCACCGGCGTAGGCCCCGAACTGGCCCATGGCTCTATACGCTTCAGCCTAGGCCGAGCGACGAGCGAGGAAGACGTAGACTATGTAATCGAACAGCTGCCCCCCATCATCAAGCGCCTGCGTGCCATGAGCACGGTCGAGGCATAAGAGGGCGGCGGTTTAGAGTATAGCTGGAGGAACTAATGGGCGACGCCTTTTCATGGCTTTATTCGGACGTGGTGAAAGACCACTTTATGAACCCCAAGAACGTGTTCAGCCCCGACGAGGGCTTTGAGCCCGACGCTCAGGGTATGACGGGCAACGTGAAGTGCGGCGATCAGATGCTCTTCATGCTCAAGGTCAAGGACGACGTGATAGAGGACGTGCGCTGGAAGACCTATGGCTGCGCGAGCGCCATAGCCAGCACCTCCATGCTCTCCGAGGTGGTAAAGGGCCTGTCCATCAAGGACGCCTACAATATCAAGCCCGACGATATAGCCAAGCGGCTCGGCGGCCTGCCCGATAATAAAATCCACTGCTCCGTGCTCGGCGATAAGGCGCTGCGGGCAGCGGTAGACGACTACTTAGCCAAGACGGGCAGGGAAGGCGCATTCCGCAACGAAGGGGCGCGCATCATATGCAGCTGCCTTAACGTGAGCGACCGCGACATAGAGGACGCGGTAAAGCAGGGAGCGCGCGACTGGGAAGGCCTGCAGGCCCGCACCAAGATAGGCACGGTATGCGGGGGCTGCAAAAAGGAAGCTGAGGAGCTCCTGCACGAATACGTGCATATTTTCGCCGAAGAATGATACGCAAGGCGCTTTAGGCGTGCTAGCATAGAGGCGATGAATATAGAGTTCCACTACTACGCTATCTACATACTCGCGCGGGAGGCCGGCCTGGACGAGGGCTTCGCCGGCACCCTCGCGTACTCCTCGGAGTACGTGGACGCCGCAACCCATACCCTGTCCTTCGACGCACCGCGCGGGCGGGTGGATGTGCGGCCGACGCAGAATTACCTGTTCTGGGACGAGACCGTGCGCCGCGAGATTTACCTGCCCTTCCACTTCCTGCCCGGCGATCCTGCTGCAGCGTCCGCGCTGCGCGTAGACGGGGCGCGAAGCAGCTACGCGGTTACTCCCAATGGCGATATCGTCAAGGGCCTCCTCATCGACGCCTTTAAGGACAAGGACCCCTACCTCATGGGCATCGCCCTCCATAGCTTCGCCGACAGCTGGGCCCACCAGAATTTTACCGGCCTCATGGAAGACTATAACGCCCTGCCGCTGTCCAGGGCCAAGGCCTTGCCCCCAGCCGGCCACCTCCAGGCCTTAGCCCAGCCCGACGCGCCGGAAGGCGTTTGGATGGACGATAGGCTCAAGCATCCGCATAGCGAGGTCGTGAATAGGGAACGATTCACCTTAGCCGCGCGCAAAATATACCGATACCTGCGGGTTTTCCTTGGAAAGCCCTATAAGGACGACGAACTGGTCGTCGAGCCTCTGGCGCGCATATGGGCCGATCCTTCTAAGGACGCCCGCATAGCGGATTACCTTATCGAGTACGGCGTGGAGCCTTGGGATAAGGACGCCTGGCGCAGGGAAGCCGGCGCTCCCGCCGACGATTCCCCCCTGGCCTCGCTGCGCCATTACGACAAGCTCGCCTGGGCCAAGGCCGAGCTCACGAGGGCGTTTTTCCGCGAGGATGACGCTATCGGGGTAGGCAGCTCCTTTTACTCCTCCAGGCTCTTCCGCTGGAATCAGGCTGCCCTGGAACACAAGAAGAGGGCGCTGGCCGCGCTTGCCAGGGAGGGGCTTTAATGGAACATTGGCTATGGAGCCGATTATCTTATCGAGCCCGGCGCGCCCTCGCCGCTCTGTGCCTCGCGGCGGCCGCCTTAGCGGCGAGCAGCCTGAGCTCCTGCGCGGGAAACCCGGCCCTTGCCCGCGGCGCGGAGCCGGAACGGCTCTTGCCCGGAGGAGCCCTAGCCTACGCTAAGCTCGACCGCCATGTGCTTTACGCCTTTATAGAGGCCTTGGGCATAGAAGGGGCCGAAGCGGCCGCTGAAGGCCTAAGCGCGCGAACGGACAG
>JBFZES010000226.1:0-6553 GCA_041306725.1 Spirochaetaceae bacterium
CCACCGCGAAGTGCTTGAAAAAATACGCGCGCGCTACGGCGACGCCGCCCAGGTGCTCAGCCACCGTACCGTGCGCAGCGGCGGCATCATGGGCCTGTTCGCCCGCGAAGGCGTGGAAATAACCTATTACGTAAAAGACGACTCCTTACGCGAGAGCGAGAAGAAGCGCGTGGACGTGGAGGATGAGAAGAAGCGCCTGCTCGAGCGCATAAGCCAGGAGCGCGCCTTGCAGGAAGTCCTAAGCGAAGTGCGCGAGCTTAAGGAAATCGTAACGGAGAACGGCTCAAAGGGGGGCCAGGCCGAGAGTATCCATCCCACGCTTGCGGAACTCGACGGCCTCCTGGAACAGAACGATTTCTCTGCCAGCTACCGTACCGAGCTCCTGGCAAAGGCGCGCTCCGAATTTTCCCTTGACGAGCTTGAGGATTTCGACAGCGTCGAGGACAGGATGCTCGAGTGGATAGGGGACCGCATAAGCGTAGCCGCGGAGAGCCGCCCCGCCAAACCCCGCGTCGTCGTGCTGGTAGGGCCTACGGGCGTGGGCAAGACCACGACGATAGCCAAGCTCGCCGCCATACACAACCTGGGCATGGCGGGGCTCCAGGCCCAGGACGTGCGCATGATTACCATCGATACCTTCCGCATAGGCGCGCAGCAGCAGATAGAGAAGTACGCGTCCATCATGCGCCTGCCGGTATCCTCGGTGGAAAGCGCGCAGGACCTTAAGGCCACCATAGCCATGCACCGCGATACCGACCTGATTTTGGTGGATACCATAGGCAAGAGCCCCCGGGACGCGGTGCGCCTCGCCGAGATGCAGCAATTGCTCGAAGCCTGCGGCCCGGGCGCCGAGGTGTACCTGGCCATTTCCGCGACGACCAAGACCCAGGACATGCTCGATATATTCAGGCAATTCGAGCCCTTCCGCTACCGAGGCGTCGTCGTTACCAAAATGGACGAGACGGGCAGGGTGGGCAACGTGCTCTCCGCCTTGGCGGACAAGGATAAGCCGGTAGTATGGCTGACCGACGGTCAAAAGGTGCCTTTAGACATAGAACAGGCGCATCCCCTGAGATTTCTCATGAATCTCGAAGGTTTTAGGCCAAATCGACCGAAACTAGAAGAGAGGTACGGCGCCTTAGCGGACCGTACCCGGTCCTAATACGGAGTAGCACATGGAAGACCAGGCACAGAAACTCAGGGAGCTCATGAAGACCAAGCCTCAGGGCGCCCAAAACGTTAAGAAGACCAGGGTAATCGCGGTAGCCAGCGGCAAGGGCGGCGTGGGCAAGACGAACCTCTCCGTGAACATGGCCATAGCCTATGCCAGGCTCGGCAAGCGCGTCGTGGTCATGGATGCCGACCTCGGTCTGGCCAACGTGAACATCATGCTCAACATGATACCTAAATACAATCTGTACCACGTAATACGCAAGCAGAAATCCATGCGCGAGATATTGCTCGATACGGAATACGGCATACAGATCTTGGCCGGCGCGTCGGGCTTTTCCAAGATAGCCAACCTCTCCGAGGAAGAGCGCCAGAATTTCATCACCGAGCTCTATTCGCTGTCCAACGCCGATATCATCATCATAGACACGAGCGCCGGCGTATCGAGCAACGTCCTTTCCTTCGTGGCGGCGGCGGACGACGCCATCATCGTCACCACGCCGGAACCCACCGCCATTACCGACGCCTACGGCATAATTAAGATTATCGCCACCGAGGTGGAAAACCTCAACATCGGCCTTAAGCTCGTCGTTAACCGCGTAAAGAACGTTACCGAGGGCCGCAAGGTGGCCGAGCGCATCATCAACATATCAGGGCAGTTCCTGAACCTGAAGGTAGAGTACCTTGGCTGCATATACGACGACCCCATAGTGCCCAATTCGGTCATACGGCAAATACCCTTCCTTATCCAAGACCCTAAGAGCAAGGCCTCTATATCCGTGCAGCATCTCGTGGGGCGCCTTGAGAAGACCGAGTTCCAGGGCGACCATGGCCTCGCGCGCATGATTAAGAAGCTCTTCGGCAAGGATATCTGAGCCGATACCGGGCGCCGCGCATAATACGATAATTCCTTCTCTGTTCTACTACAGCTCAAGCTTGACGAGTCTGCCGCTTATACCTTACTCTTCCATGATATGGGAGGGATAGGATCGGCGGATCCAGGCGTACGCTTATCCGCCGGGGCAGGCTTAAGTGCCTTTGCCCTATCAACGATCGTCGCAATATTCTCAAAAGTGCCTCTAGGAATACTGTTGCTCAGGGCCTTCCTGCTAGCCGTATTCTTCGGCCTGGCGTGCTTTGGGGCTATTATGCTCTTAAAGCGTTTCCTTCCTGAGCTTTTCGACGGCAGCGCGCCCATCGAAAGAGGCGATTCAGGCGATGTATCCGATACCGGCAGATTGGTAAACATCGTGCTGCCGGGGGGCGAGGAGCTGCAGGAACTCAGTTCGTATGCGCCAGGCTCGGAACCCCAGGACATGCTTGGGTCGCAGGCCGCCGCGCCGGAGCGGGTAAGCGCCCCGGGAATGGGCGATGAAGAGGCCGCTACGCTTGAGCATGACGTACAGGATATTCGTTCGGAAAGCCTTCTGCTCCACGGCGACTCGACCGGTGCCTCGGATTCTATGGGGCCACGGCCTTCGGTGGCCTTAGACGAGCTTGACGTGCTACCCGACTTGGACAGCTTGACTGATTCCTTCGTCGCCTCTTCGGGCGATATAGTGACTAACGACGACGTGGCAGGCTCGCCGTCCCCCTATGCGGCGGGTTCAGCCGGGAGCGATAAAGGGGATCCGGCGCTCTTAGCGAAGGCCGTGCAGACTTTATTGCGCAGGGACCAGAAAGGGTAATAATCGATGAACAACCCCCTGCTTGAGCAGCACACCGAGGAAGAGCTGTGGGCTGCGTACAAAAAAAATAAGGATCCGCTCATACGCGAATCATTTATCAAACAGTATGCCCCTCTCGTTAAGTACGTTGCAGGCAAGGTAGCCGCCAATATGCCCCAATCGGTTGAATTCGACGATTTGGTGGGCTTTGGCGTTTTTGGGCTTATAGACGCTATAGATAAATTCGACCCCGACAAGAACGTGAAATTTAAGACTTATGCCGTAACGCGCATACGCGGCGCCATATTCGACGAGCTTCGCAGCATCGATTGGGTGCCCCGTTCCGTACGCCAGAAGTCCCGGGAAGTGGAGGATGCCATACTCCAGATCGAGGCCAAGCTCGGCCGCCCCGCTTCCGACACGGAAATAGCCGCGTCCATGGGCCTTTCCGAGGACGAATTCTCCAAGACCATGCTCAAGATATCCGGCACATCCATCATGTCGCTGAGCGACGTGTGGTATTCCGCCGACGAGAGCGAGAAAATTACCGTAGCTGATAGCATCGAGAGCCCCGTCAGCCTTAATCCCGACTCGGTCATGGAACGGGAAGAGATCAAGCGCGTGATCGTAGCCTCCATACAGGAATTGCCCGATAAAGAAAAAAAGGTGCTCGTCCTTTACTACTACGAGGACCTTACCCTTAAGGAAATCGGCAAGGTGCTGGAGGTTACCGAGTCCCGGGTAAGCCAGCTCCATACCAAGGCCATACTAAGGCTTAGGGCCAAGCTTACCAACTATAGAAAGGGCATCGTCTAACATGGCCGAGCGCATAGGCCTGGATGCCGTACGGGAACTCATGCGCCGTTACCTAGACGAGGACGGCGGGAAACGATCGGTAAGCTCAGAAGGCAGCACGCTTGACGAAGCGCTCCGCAGCGCCGCCGTGCAGCTCGATTGCCCCGTTGCCCGCATAGAATACGAAGTACTTGAAAAAGGAAATACCGGCGTCATGGGCATGGGCAAGAAGCCCTGGAAGATCAACGCCTACGAGGGCTCGGAGAAAAAAACCGTAGAGCTAAAGCCGCAGTCGGAATTCGAGCTGGGCATAGACATACCCACGGACGTACAAGCCGTGCAAAAGGACAAGGACGGCTGCGCCTATGTGCGCTTAGCGCCTGAAGGGGCTTTGCTTAAGGTAGCGCCTCCCTTGGGCCGAGGCCGGAAGGCTTCCGAGCGCCAGGCGGTAGACAGGCTTCATGCCCGGGCCGTGCACGACTTTAACGAGGATTTGATCAAGCAGACGGTGAAGGCCGCGACGGGGAACTGGGTGGCCGTAGGGTCCTTCGTGCCGAATCCCGCCGCCGACGCGCTCCTTACCGTCGATATTGGCGCCCAGGATATGGAAGGCTACGTCATGCTCACGCCGCCGCAGCCCGGCGGCTGCGACCTTTCGCGCGACGTTATCATGGCGTATTTGCGCAACAACAAAATAGTGTTCGGCGTGCTCAATGATGTCGTGCAGGGCCTGGAAGATAATCCGGTATACAAGACGCCGGTGCTGGTGGCCCAAGGCCAGCGGCCCCAGAACGGGGAAGACGCGCGCATACAGTATCTGTTCGAGACTGACCGCTCAAAGCTGAACATAGAAGAGAAAAACGGCAAGGTAGACTACAAAGAGCTGCACCTGGTGCAGAACGTGGTCGAGGGCCAGGTGTTGGCCAAGAAGCTGGCCGCGAAGCAGGGCATAGCCGGGCGTACGGTAACGGGCAAGATGCTCCCTGCCAGGAACGGCAAGGATCTGCCTTTGCCCCTAGGCAAAAACGTGCACGCCGGCGAGGATGGCCTTACCATCATAGCGGACGTCAACGGCGAGGCCACGCACATAGGCGGCAAGATCAACGTGGAAACCGTCTACACCATAGCCGGCAACATAGACTTAAAGACCGGCAATCAATTCTTCCTCGGCACCATTATCATCAATGGCAACGTCGAGGACGGCTTCTCGGTGAAGGCCACGGGCAATATCGAGATACGCGGCAACGTCGGCAAGGCCGAACTATCGGCCGAAGGCGATATCATCATCCATCAGGGCATAGCGGGCAAGAGTACGGGAACGGTTACCGCGGGTAAAAATATCTGGGCTAAATTCATAGAGAACGCCATCGTGAACGCGGGCGAGAACGTGATAGTCACGCAGAGTATCATAAACTCGGAGGTAACCGCCGATAAGCGCATCGTGTGCGCGGGCGGCAAGCACGCCGCCATCATAGGCGGCCGTTACCGCGCCTGCGAAGAGATTAACGCCAAAACCATAGGCAGCGCCTCCGGCGGCGCCGAAACCATACTTGAGGTGGGCAGCGACCCGAAGACCAAGACGCGCCAGGACGAACTCGACGCCAAGCTCAAGATCATAGCCAAGCAGCTCGACGAACTGGATAAGAACATAGCCACGCTCAACGAGATGAAACGCCAGCGCAAAACCCTATCCGAGGAAAAGGAGGCTGTGCTTGAGGAGCTTACCCATAGGCGCGACGAGGCCGCTTCCGAAGCCGACGCGCTTAAATCCGAATACGATAGCCTGCAGAATTATCTGAACAACCTGAAGGTAAAGGGCAAGGTAAGCGTATCGGGGCGTATATACCCGGGGGCAAAAATCGTTATCAGGGATATACGCGAGGAAATAAAGAGCGAGTACAAGGCCCTTACCTTCTACCTTGAGAATATGATGATCAAGACGACCAAGTACGAAGAAGTTGAGGACGAAAGCCTTAAGAAGGGGCCTCCCGATGCCCATAAAACCGATTGACCTTCAAACCCTGTTCCTGCAAATGGAACGGGTAGGCAAGCAGCAGTTCGTCGAGAAGGAAGGCGCCATACTGCAGCAGTCCCTCAATAGCGCCGCGCTGCAGAAGAAGAACGACGAGACGGCCCGCGCGGTCAAGGCGGTCGCCGACGACCAAAAAGGCGCGGAAGCGCTTAAGGACGAAAAGGAAGGCTCTGCAGACCTGCCCCAAGAGGGCGGGAAACGGAAAGAGCCCGGCTCAGGCGAAGCGGGCAAAGAAACGATCAAGGATCCTGCCCTGGGCGGCCATATCGACATAACGGGGTAGGGGATGGATACCATCGCGCTGTTCCTCGCGCTCCAGGCTTTATTTTTCGTGTTTTTCAGCCTCTGGTTCAAGGCAAAGCTCCGCCGCTTCGCGGACGAGGACGGCATGCTATCCCAAGCCAGGCGCGACGTGGCGTCGCTCATCGTGGAGCTTGACGGCACGACGGACCGCAACGTTACCATAATCGAGGACAAGCTTACGGAGCTTAAGGGCCTTATAGGCGACGCCGAAAAGCGCATCGCCCTCCTCGCCCGCGACAAGCCGCAGCGGAGCCGCGGCCCCGAAGCCTATGATAGGCATGGGCTCGCCCTGCCCTTTGACGGCGCGGAGCTTCCAGCCGCCGCGGGCGCGCCGCGCGCCTACGGCAGGGTCTCGCCGGAAGCGCCGGCCGCTGCGGCGCAGTCCACGCCGGCGGATACCGACATGGCTACGCCTGGCGCTTATGCCTACTCAGGGCTGCTGCCAGACCAAACGCCGATATCCGGCGATGCATTGAAACCCGCCGACTTGCCACAGGTACGCCTGCGTTCCAGGCCCGCCGCCCCGGCCGCCGCCGCGTCTATCCTGCGGCAGTCGTCCGCGCCGCTCGCCATAGAAGAGCCCTTC
>JBFZES010000227.1:0-4726 GCA_041306725.1 Spirochaetaceae bacterium
ATTTTATACTTATTTCTAGCATGAAAGTTTATGGCGCGGCCCCGCGTTTTTTAAGCCTACTCGCGCTTACGGCCGCGCTTGCTTTAGCTCTGCCCGGGCGGCTTTCCGCCCAGGAAGCGGCCCTGGTGTTCGGCGTCTATCCTTCCAACGATATAGGCAAGGTAAGCCAGGCCTTCGCGCCGATGGAGGCTTACTTGCAGGCCGCGATCAAACGCCCCGTGCGCCTTATAGTAAGCAAGGATTACGACGAGCTGGTAAGGCGCTTAGCCGACGGCAGCGTAGACCTGGCCTGGCTCGGCCCAAGCGCTTACTTAAGCGCGCTCAAGGCCATGCCGGCCCTCCGCTACCTGGCTACTTATCTTGAACGGGACGCAGTGGGCAAGCCCAGCGCATATTACCGTTCCCTTATCGTGAGCGCCACGGACTCCGGCATCACGTCGCTTAGCCAGCTTAAGGGCCGGCACTTCGGCTTCGTGGATAAAGGCTCCACCTCGGGCTATGCCTATCCACTGGTCATGCTCAAGGACGCGGGCATCGATATCGATAGCTTCTTCTCCAAGCAATTCTTCCTAAAAAAGCACGATAAGGTGGCGGAGGCCTTGCTTGCCGGCTCCATAGCGGCCGGCGCCATATCCGACGGCACCTACGCGACTATAGTGGCCCAGCGCGGCCCCGTACTCACCATATTGGCTCAGTCAGGGCCCATACCCCTGGACGCCCTGGTAGCCAGGCCAGGCCTTGCCTCGGATACGGCGGCCGCCCTGCGCGCCGCTTTGCTTGCCCTAAAGCCGGGGGACGAGGCTCTTGCCGCCATAGAGCTGCACCTCGCATGGCCGGCCATGGGCTTCGCCGTCATGCAGGCGGGTTTTTACGATGGGCTTAATGCCGCCTTAAGCGCGGCCTCGTCCCGCGGCGCGGACGGGCCCTAGCCTTGAGGCTCATCAACAAGCTTTTGCTGACGGCCATAGTGCCCCTGCTTATTTCCTCGGGCTTCGCCACGAGCAGGCTTTCTTCCCTGGTGAGGGCCAAGGAGCTTGAGCTTGAGCGCGCGCGCGAACTGAGCGGGGCCGCCGTGCATGAGCGGGTGCAGGCAAGCCTTAAGCGCTCGCGCGAGGCGGCCCGGGTGCTGTCCGTCCCGAGCGAGACGGCTATGGCCATACTGCAGGGGGACGCGGATTTCCTGTACCGCTGGGCAGCCGCCTTCTTAGGCAGCGACCTCGATACCATACTCTTCACCGACCTTGAGGGCACGGTATTGGCGCGCGGCCACGATGAGTATTCCTTTGGGGATTCCTATAGCGCGCATCCGGCCTTTATGGCCATGGCCGCGGGCCTGGAATCCTACGAAGGCGTGGTAAGCGCCAGGGGCGGCCACTATCTTGCCTATGGCCTGCCCGTGTATCTCTATGGGGACAAGCGGGTGGGCTATGTGGTAACGGGCAAGAATTTGTCCGGCTCCTTCCTTTCCAGCCTGGCGCTGGAAACGGGCGTAGAGCTCTACTTTCCCCTTTCGGAAGCCCCTGGCCAGGGCTGGATAGCCGGCCCTGTCATGGATGCGGCCAAGGGGGCCGAGGCTACGCTGGCCCTGCGCTTTCAGCCCAGCCTGCTTGAAAGAGAGCTGCGCTCGGCCATGAACGGGTCTATCGTCATAGCCCTTATCCTGCTTTTCGGCCTTCCTATAGCGCTTATCTCCGTGCTTATTTATAGCCTCAAGCCCTACGATAGGCTTACCTCGGCACTGGCCGCCTACGCGCGGCGGGACATGCCGCTTTCGGCCCTGAAGGAGCGCTGCGCCGCCTTGGCCGCCGCCTCGGATCCCGAGCTGGCCCAGATGGCCGGAGCCCTCGTCGATATGTCCAAGACCATAGCGGATACGCTGGAATTGCTGGAAGCCAGGCAGGCCGAGCTTGAGCGCCTGTCTCGTAACGACAGCCTTACCCTGCTGGCCAACCGCAGGGCCATAGACGAGATACTGGCGCGGGAATGCGATAGGGCGAGCCGCTACGCTTCGAGCCTATCCCTTATCATGGCGGATATAGACCATTTCAAGAGCGTCAACGACGACTACGGGCATCAGGAAGGCGACCGTATCCTTAAGTCCGTGGCCGATACCATAAGCTCGAGGCTGCGCTCCATCGACAGCTGCGGCCGTTGGGGCGGCGAGGAATTCCTTATCGTCTGCCCGCATACGGACGCCGGCTCGGCTAGCGGCTTAGCGGAATCTATACGGGCGGCTATAGAATCAGGCGTGCGCGTGGGGCCGGAGGGCCGCCTCCTTACCATAAGCCTCGGGGTAGCCCAATACGCCGCGGGCATGAAAGCGGAGGATCTGCTGCAGGAGGCCGATCAGGCCCTGTACCGCGCCAAGTCGGAAGGGCGGAATAGGGTAGCCAGGCTCGCCGGCTAAGCCTGCTTCGGCCTGCCCACGGGCGCGGCGTATACCGCGAATTCGTTGACGCCGTCCACGCCGAGGGCCGCGTCCAGCTTATCCTGCTCGTAGGCCGCAAGGGCGCAAGTGCCCAGGCCCAGGGCCTCGCAGGCGCCGTAGAGGGATTGGCAGGCATGGCCCGCGTCCAGGAGCACGAGCTTGGCCGCGGCTACCGTGTAGCGCCATTCGCTGCGGTAGGGCAGGGCGGTCCAGACAAAGGCCGCGGCGCTGTTCCACAGCTGCCCGCCCAAGGCCTCGTCGAAGGCAGCGTCCGCCTCCGGTCCCGAAGCCGCCGACGCCAATACCAGGCTGTGATCCTTAGCCAGATAGCGGTAAAGTCCCGGCTCAAGTCCCTTAACGCGCCGGGCGTAGGCATAGAGCTCCAGAGGATGCCTGCAGCCTCCGGAGGGCACGGTCCTGAACGCTACCTTGGCCCCTGGCTTATTGGCGGCTTCCCGATCTTTAACGCCCGCGGCGGCCCAGAGCAGGAAGGAGAGCTCCTCCAGGCTTAAGGGCGCGTCGCTGAAGCTTCTCCTGCTCGTGCGGGAAGCCGTTATGTCGCGGAAAGCGGCCGAGCCCAGGCTGGAAGCCAGGGGCTCGGGCAGGGCGACGACGCTTTGACCGGGCAGGGGCTCCACCCACAGGGGAGGCGCCTGGCGGCCTAAGGCCTGGTCGCTGATAAAGGCGTCCACGTCCTTCCAGCCTGAGGATAAAAAGGCCCGGCCCTCCGAAAGGCGCCTGGAAAGCTCGGCCTCGTCGGCGGCCTCGCGTTCCTTAAGGCCCTTGCGACCGGCACGGTAGGCGTTTAAGGCCGCCTCAAGATCAGCAAGGAAGCCGTCCACGTCCGCTTCGCTCGTGTCCCAGCTTGCCATCCAGCGCACTATGCCGCCTTCCCAGTCGTAGAAGAAGCGCTTGGCCCGCAGGGCCTCGGCCACTGCGGCGGGTATGCGCGCGAACACGGCGTTCGTGTCCACGGGGTAGCAAGGCTTGAGCCCCAGGCGCGCCACGCCGGCGGCCAGCTTGGCCGCCATGTCGTTTGCCCGGCGCGCGTTGCGTTCCCACAGGCCGTCCCGTACGTATTCCTGGAACTGGGCCGCTATGTAGCGCATCTTGCTGGCCAGCTGCAGCCTGGTCTTGCGCAGCCTAAGGGTGTCGCGAAGCTTGTGCAGCGTAATGGGGCTGAAGAGCACGGCTTCGCCGAACATGAGGCCGTTCTTAGTGCCGCCGAAGCATATGGCGTCCGCGGCGGCCACGGCGGCGCGGAGCAGTTCGGCGCCGCTTGAGCCGCCCGCTGCGCTGACGCTAGCCTTGCCGTCGGCCTTGGCCGGCCCTAGGGCCACGGCAGCGTTGGATAGCCTTGCGCCGTCTATATGCAGAAAAAGGCCGTGCTCATGGGCCAGGTCGGCCAGGGCCGCCAGCTCTTCGCGGCTATACGCGGTGCCTAGCTCTGTGGGCTGGCTCAGGGACAGCACCCGAGGCTCGGGCTTGTGCATGTTGCCGTAGTCGGCTATAGCCTCAGCCACGGTATGCGGGTCGAGCTTGCCGTTAATCGTGGGCAGGGGCACGAGCTGGGCTCCGGTAACGGCCGTGGGGGCGCCGGTCTCGTCCACGACTATATGCGCGCAGTCCGCGCAGAATATGGCGTCGCCGTGGCCTGCCAGGCAGCCTAGGGCGTACACGTTGGCCCCGGTGCCGTTAAGCACGAAGCGCACCGCGTAGCCTGGGCCGAAAAGCCCGGCCACGCTTGCCTCGGCCTCCTGCGTTAGGGGGTCGTCGCCATAGCCCACCGCGTGGCCGCTATTGGCGCGCGCCAGGGCCTCCATGATAAGGGGATGCGTAGCCGCGTTGTTGTCGCTGGCGAACCAGCGCTCTACCGTATCCATAGTGCTTCTCCTTACCTAGTTCCCCGAAGCTTGTGTCCAGGCGCGCGGGAGCCTACGGGCCTTAGTCGCGCTTGCCGGTCACTTTTATGACGTGATAGCCGAACTGCGTCTGCACGACGTCGGATATCGAGCCCACGCCCAGGTTCTTGCAGGCGTATTCAAAGGCCTGCACCATCTTGCCCGGGCCGAACCAGCCTAAGTCTCCGCCAGAGGATTTCGATGGGCAGCTGGAGTTCTCCCGCGCCAATGAGGCGAAGTCGGCCCCCTGCTTGGCCTTGCGCGATAGCTCCTGCGCTAGGGCGCGGTCGCTGACGAGTATGTGGCTTGCTTTCCATTCCATTCCTGTGCTCCTTGCGTTATATGCGTACTGTGCTTAGCGATAATTCTTCTGAAAGCGCGCTATCTTCTCCACCAC
>JBFZES010000228.1:0-3199 GCA_041306725.1 Spirochaetaceae bacterium
GCACAGATTAAGGTTGGCTTCGTAGAATCTCAGTATCGTGCCTATGTCTTCCCAATAGCCGTAAAAGGTGTAGGCGTTTATCTTATGCTTAGCCAATATGCTCGGGTTGACTTCCTTGCAGAAATCGTTTTCATCGCCGTCGAGGGCCTCTTCCATGAGGGCGGCGTCAAAGATATAAATACCCATGGATGCCAGGAAATCCTTGCCGCCCGAGCGCCTGTCCTTGCGCAGTTCCTTGGGTACCTTATAGTCGCTTATGTCCTTGACGGGACCCGGCTTTTCCATAAACTCGAGTATTTTGCTGTCCGCGTCTATCTTCGTGATGCCAAAATCGCTTGCGTCTTCCCTGCTAACGGTGGTACAAGCAATGGTAAGGGCGCAGCCGGATTCTTTATGCTTTTGGAGCATGTCGGCCAGGTCCATGCGGTAGAGCTGGTCGCCGGACACGATGAGGTAGTGGCTGGGATGCTGGGGGCGGAAATGCATGAGGTTCTTGCGCACGGCGTCGGCCGTGCCCTCGTACCAGCCCGAATGGGTAAGGGTCTGTTCCGCGGCGAGCACTTCCACGAAGCCGTCCGAAAAGTTGTCGAAGATATAGGTCCTGGCCACGTGGAGATGCAGCGAGGCGGAGTTGAACTGCGTGAGTATGTAAATCTGCTTGAAGCCGGAATTTATGCAATTGGATATGGGGATATCCACGATGCGATAGCGGCCGCCGAAGGGTACGGCAGGCTTGGCCCTGTCTTTCGTCAGGGGATAGAGCCTGGTACCCTTGCCGCCGCCTAGTACTATGGATAGCACCTTGTCCATTGAGTTCCTCCTTTATTTTGTCATAGGATAGTATAGTCATGAGTAGCAAAGCTGTCATCGATTTCTTGTCAGAAATCCTCGCGGACCCCGAAATAGCGCCGGGGGTCCGCCATATCGAGCGCATGGAGCCGCAAAGCGCGCATTGGGCCGAGCTGCCCGACGGCTTGCGGCCTGAGCTGAGAAGCGCCTTGGCCGGCCGGGGCTTAGGAAGGCTCTATACGCACCAGGCCAAAGCCTATGGATTAGCCAGGGCCGGCAAGGACTTCGTCGTGGTAACGCCCACCGCCAGCGGCAAGACGCTCTGCTACAATCTGCCGGTGGCGCAGGCCCTGCTCGAGGACCCCAGCGCCCGCGCCCTCTACCTGTTCCCCACCAAGGCCCTCTCCCAGGACCAGCAGGCGGAGCTCAACGAGCTCATCCTGGCGGGAGGCTTGGCCCTCAAGGCGGCCACCTACGACGGCGACACGCCCCAGAGCGTGCGGGCGTCGGCTCGGAGCGAGGGCCGCATCGTCATAACCAATCCGGATATGCTCCATTCGGGCGTGCTGCCCAACCACGCCAAGTGGATACAGTTCTTCGCCGGGCTACGCTACATAGTAATCGACGAAATGCATGCCTATCGGGGCGTGTTCGGCAGCCACGTGGCCAACGTGCTGCGACGCCTGCTCCGCGTGGCGGCCTTTTACGGCTCGAAGCCGCAATTCATACTCTGCTCCGCCACGATAGGAAACCCCGGCGAGCTGGCCGCGCGCCTCATAGGCCGCGGCGTAGAGGCCATTACCGAGAACGGCGCTCCGCGCTCGGGCAAGGCGGTGGTATTCTATAATCCGCCCCTGGTGGATCCCGTGCAGGGCATACGCAAGAGTTCGGCCCTCGAGTCGCGCACCATAGCGGCTAAATTCCTCGAGCGCGGGGTGCGCACCATACTCTTCGCCCGCTCGCGCGTGCGCGTAGAACTCATAGCCGGCTACCTGAACGAGTATTTCGCCAATCACTTTACCGAGAATTCGCGCGTGCGCGTGGAGCCCTACCGCTCCGGCCTCCTGCCCAACGAGAGGCGCGAGATAGAGCGGGGCCTCCGGGACGGCTCCATACAGGGCGTCGTGTCCACGAACGCGCTCGAGCTGGGCATAGACATAGGCGGCCTGGACGCCGCGGTGCTCGCCGGCTGGCCGGGCAGCCTGGCCTCGTTCTGGCAGCAGTCGGGCAGGGCGGGCAGGCGCCAGGGCATGTCGGCCGCGGTGTACGTGGCCTCGAGCGCGCCGGTCGACCAGTACCTCATGGCCCATCCCGAGCGCTTCTTCGGCAAGGCCGCGGAAAACGCGCGCATTGACCCTGAAAACCCCTATATTTACCTGGATCACCTCAAGTGCGCGGCCTTCGAGCTGCCCTTTTCGGAGGGTGAGCCCTTTGGAGGAGACCCCGAGGAAGGACTCTCCCTGCTTGAGGAGGAGGGCATAGTGCGCAGGACGGGCGGTCGCTGGTACTGGTCCAGCCAGGGCTATCCCGCCGAGAAGATATCCCTGCGCTCGGCTACCGCCGACAACGTGGTAATCATAGACGCCACCGCCGGGCGCAACGCGGTCATAGGCGAGATGGACAGGCCCAGCGCCAAGGAGCTCATCTATGACGACGCGGTGTACCTGCACCGGGGCAGGCAGTTCATCGTCCTTAAGCTGGACTTGGAAAACCGCATATGCAAGGTGGAGGAGCGCGACGTCAATTACTATACCGACGCGGTGGTGAAGGTCGATATTAAGCTCCTGTCCGACGATCAGCGCTTCGGCTCGGCCTCCCTGCCCGCCGCCTTCGGCGATATACTGGTGCGCTCCGAGGCGGAGAAATTCAAGAAGCTGCGCTTCCATACGCACGAAAACATAGGCTACGGAGAGATTTACCTGCCGCCCGAGGAAATGCAGACCCGGGCCCTCGTCCTCCTCATACGGCCTCAATCGAAGGCCGGCGCGGCACTCGCTTCCGAGCCCAACGAGCTCAAAAGGGGAGCCCTGCTGGCGGGGCTCTGCTACCTCATGCGCAGCCTGGCTCCCGTGCGCCTGCTCTGCGACGCGGGCGACCTTGGCGCAACCTGGCGCCTGCGCGACGGCCACTTCGACCTGCCCGCCGTATACATATGGGACCGCTACCCCGGCGGCACGGGCCTTGCCGAGGCGCTCGGGCCCCTCCTGCCCGAGCTGCTCTCCGCAGCCCTAGAGCGCGCGGGCGGCTGCGACTGCGAGGATGGCTGCCCTTCCTGCCTCGGGGTGTATGACGGCCCCGCGGCCTTAGCCCAAGGCCGCAAGCGCAGGCTGGCGACGCTCCTTTCGGCCGCGCTTAAGGACCTTAAGGCTTAAGGCGGTGGCCTCGTCGCTTAAGTCGCGCCTGGCGCGCA
>JBFZES010000229.1:0-8714 GCA_041306725.1 Spirochaetaceae bacterium
CCGCGCGGGCTATGGTGCCGAAGGTGACGATAAGGATTACCTTGGGGTCATTCTTAAGGCAGAGTTCCATGGCGCGCACGGCCTTCTTATAGTTGGGGCCGCCGAACTCCAGGTAATTGGCAACGGTGCCGCCCTCGTAGTTGACCAGGTCGTACACCACCGTGGTAAGGCCGGCCCCCGCGCACATGAGCGATATATCGCCGTCGAACTGCAGGTAGGGTATGCCGTCCTTGGCCGCCTCGAAGGCCACGTCGCTGTCGAAGCGGCTGCGCTCCGGCTCGCTGGATGCCTGCCTGAACTGCGCGTTGTCGTCTATGGACAGCTTGCCGTCGCCTGCTATCAGGCGGGCAGGCTTGCCCTCCCGCGCCTTCGTGACGAAGAGCGGATTGATCTCGGCCAGCTCGGCGTCCTTGGAACGGAACACCCGCCACAGCGCCTCGAGGACGGGCGTAAAGAGCTTGGCGCCCTCGGCGTCGAAGCCCAGGGCGTAGGCGAGGTTACGCGCCTGGTAGGGCAGGAGCCCCGTATCGATATCCACGCGCTCGCGGAGTATCTTCTCAGGAGCGCTACGCGCCAGCTCTTCTATCTCCACGCCGCCATCGGCGCAGGCGAGCACCAAGGCCGTGGCGGCCTCGGGGTCCACCGTTATGGCCAGGTATATCTCGCGGCCTATGTCGACGGCTTCCTCGACGAGGAGGGAGCGAACGTCGAAGGGCCCGGCAAAGAGGCTGGCCGCGTAGGCCTTGGCCTCGTCCCTGCCCTTTACGAGGCGTATGAGCCCGGCCTTGCCGCGCCCGCCGCGGAGCACTTGGCTCTTTACCACGCAGGGATAGCCCAGCTCGTCCGCGGCGCGCGCCGCCGCCTCCGCGTCGGTACAAAGCACGCCCTTGGGTATGGCTAAGCCCTCCGCCGCGAAGGCCTCTTTAGCCTGGTATTCGAATAGTTTCACGGTTCCTGTGTCCTTTCTGAAGAAGGAGTCGGAAGACTGAAGACAGAAGGCGGAATCTAGAATAAAGAATCTAGAATCAGAGTGTCGGCCACCGAACTCACGATTCTAGATTCTAGATTCTTCTTCCTAGATTCTTCTTCCTCTCTTCTAGCTTCTTCTTACTAACAGGAATCTAGAATATAGAATCTAGAATCCGACTATCGGCCGCCGAACTCACGATTCTAGATTCTAGATTCTAGATTCTAGCTTCTAGATTCTAGATTCTTCTTTCCTTCCATACCTCTCCCAGTATCCGCCGAAAATTTCCTCGTCGCTGGGGCGCGAAGGGGACAGAGGCAGCGACAGCCAGCTCACATTGATAAAATGGCGCCAGTGTATGTTCTCGGTGGTGATATTGCCGCCCCAGGTGCCGCAGCCTAGGGTGACGGTGCTGGGCATGCCGTTGGCGAAGGTGCCGCCGTTGCCCGAGGCCATGCCCTGGCGCACCATGATGCGGCTGGAGCGCATGGTAAGTCCCATGCGGTCTATGTACTCGGGCTTCTGGGTAAATATACCCGAGGAGTGGCCGGTGCCGCAGGCGTCGGTTATGCCCACGACGAGGGCAAGGCCTTCTTCAAAGTCCTTGCATTGCCAGAGGGTAAGCACCGGGGAAATTTTCTCCTGCGTGAACTTTTCCTGTGTAGGAGAACCTTCAGCCTCAACCATGAGAAACTTGACGCCTGCGGGAACAGTGAAACCCGCGCCTTCGGCTATGACGGATGCTCCCTTGGCTATGATCTTGGGGTTGAGGCCTTCGTGGCCGTCCTTGCCCATTACCCACAGCCAAGAACGGAGCTTGGCCTTTTCGTCGGCATTGCACAGGTAGCCGCCCTGCGCCTGCATGGCTTTGGCGAAGGCTTCATAGAGCGAGCGATGGACGACGACGGAGTTTTCGCTGGAGCAGCTGGTGGCGTTATCGAAGGCCTTGCTTACGGCTATCTTGGCCGCCGCGTCGGCGGGGTCGGCGTCCTCGGCCAATAGCTGCACGGCGTTGCCCGGGCCTACGCCGTAGGCGGGCGTGCCCGAGGAATAGGCCGCCTTTACCATGGCGCCGCCGCCGGTTGCCACCACGAGGTCCACCTGCCGCATGAGCTCCTGGGTAAGCTCCACGCTGGGCTCCTCGATGAGCTGCACGAGGTCCTCCGGCGCGCCTACCTTCTTAAGGGCGGCGCGCATGAAGCCTATGGCCAGCGCGCTGGATTTCTTGGCCTTGGGATGCGGGGCGAAGATGACGGCGTTCCTGCCCTTGAGTATGGCCAGGCCGTTGGAGCTGGGGGTGGCCGTGGGGTTGGTTACCGGGGCCAAGGCGCCCACTACGCCCACGGGCTTGGCGTACTTGCGGAGGCCACGCGCTTCGTCCACTTCGATGAGCCCTACGCTCTTAGAGCCTTTAAGGTCGCGGAGGAGGCCGAGCACCTTGTTCTTGTGCTTGGTTATCTTATCGGCCACCACGCCCATGCCGGTCTCTTCCACCGCGCTCTTGGCCAGGATGGCTATATTCTCGTCGTTATACACGGCCCAGCCCACGGCCACGCATACCTCGTCGGTGCGGGCCTGGTCCCAGGTAGCCGCCACGGCCTGCGCCGCGCGGGCCTTGGCCACGAGGCCGGCTATAAGCTGCTCGTTATCATTCATGCTTACTGTCTCCTTGCGGCACGGCGGCCGGCGCTAAAAGGAGGGGCGCTCACCCCTCCTTACATCGTTACTTGAACTGCTCGGCCTCGAGCTCCACGACCTTGTTGAAGGCGTTGGTGAGAAAGTCCTTCTTGAACTCCATCTTTTGAGTAAAGGCCACGGCCAGCCAGGCGTCAACGATCTGGGTGCCCAGGAAGGGCGCCGTTATCCAGCCGCCCATGGTTATGACGTTGGCGTTGTTGATGATTTTAGAGCGCTCGCCTGAGAAGAGGTCGTCCACGACGCAGGCGTATACGCCCTTGTGCTTGTTGGCCACGATGGCCATGCCCTGACCGGTGCCGCAAATGAGTATGCCCTTTTCGGCGTCGCCCTTCTGCACGGCCTTGGCCACCTTGGGCGCCTGCACGAAATAGGGCTCAGGCGCGTCGGGGCTCTCTATGCCGAAGTCCAGGACTTCTATGGTGGAGTGGTTTTCCTTGAGGTGCTTGACTATTTCGCGGGCAAGGGGATAGCCCGAGAGGTCGGACGCTATGGCTAATTTCATGCTGTCTCCTGTTAAAAAAGGCTTTTGGCGGCCGCAGCTATGTGGGGCGCGCTAAGCTTGAAGTGGTCGGCCAGCCAGTCCTGGGTGCCCACCTCGCCGAACTGGTCCGCGCCTACGCCTACGCGTCGGAGCTTGGCGCGAACGCCTTCCTCGGCCAGTATCTCGGCTATGGCGCTGCCTAGGCCGCCGGTTATGCGGTGGTTCTCGCAGGATACGACGCGGCCGCTGGCCGAGGCGTACTTTACTATGGCGGCGCGGTCTATGGGCGCGAGGCTGAAGATGTCCAGAACGGTGGCTTCGAGGCCGTCGCCCGCGAGCAGCTCGGCGGCCTTTTTAGCCTCGGCCACCATGAGGGCGCCAAGGGCCACGATAAGGAGGTCCTTGCCTTCGCGCAGGAGCTTGGCTTTGCCCAGCTCGAAGCGCTCGCCGGCGGGGTAGAGCTCGGGGGCGCTCTTGCGCTGCAGGCGGATGTAGGTGCAGCCGTCGGAGGCCGCGGCTATACGCACGGCGGCTTCCAGCGACACGGGGTCGGAGGGCTCCACGATGGCAAGGCCGGGTACGGCGCGCATGAGCGCCAGGTCCTCTAGGGGCATGTGGGTGCCGCCGTTGAAGGCCGCGGTAACGCCGGGGTCGGTACCTACCAGGGTAACGTTGAGGCCCGCGTAATTGGCGGAGAGGAAGAACTGATCGTAGGCGCGGCGGCTGGCGAAGCAGGCGAAGGTGGCCGCGAAGGGCTTCTTGCCGGTGGCCGAGAGGCCGGAGGCCACGCCTACGAGGTTGGCTTCCGCCACGCCCACGTTGACGAAGCGCTCGGGATAAGCCTTGGCGAAGGGGCCGGTGCCCGTGGCGCGGGCAAGGTCGGCCTCTACCACGCATATGCGCGGGTCGAGCGCGCCAAGCTCTACGAGGGTCTGGGCGTATACCGCCCGCATTTCTCTATCAGCCACGGGTGGCCTCCTCTGCTTCCATCGCTTTCAGGCAGGCCTCAAGGTCCGCGGCCACGAAGGCCGCGTTATGGCTCTCGGCCTTGCCTTCAAAGGCGGGTATGCCCTTGGCCTTGACGGTGTCGAGCACGATCATGACGGGCTTGCCCTGTACGGCGCGGGCCTCGAGTATGGCGGCGTCGAGGGCGGCCAGGTCGTGGCCGTTAACCTTGATGGCCTTCCAGCCAAAAGCTTCCCACTTGCCCGCCAGGTCCCGAAGGCCCATGACGCTGTCGGTAGAGCCGTCTATCTGGAATTTGTTGCAGTCGGTGAAGGCTATGAAGTTGTCGAGCTTATAGTGGGCGGCGAAGGCGGCCGCTTCCCATACCTGGCCCTCGTCGCTCTCGCCGTCGCCTATGATGGCGTAGCAGCGGCGCAGGCTGCCGTCGGGCCGCGGGCCCTCCATGCGTAGGCCGAAGGCTATGCCGGCGGCCGCGGAGAAGCCCTGGCCGAGCGAGCCGGTGCTCATGTCCACGCCGGGGGTAAGCCTGCGGTCGGCGTGGCTGGGCAGCGATGTGCCGCCCTTGTTCAGGGTGCTTAAAAGCTCGCGCTTAAGGTAGCCCTTCTCCGCGAGCGCCGCGTAGAGGGCAGGGCCGGCGTGGCCCTTGGAAAGCACGAACATGTCGCGGTCGGGGGCCTTGGCGTCGGCGGGGTCGAGGCGCAGGTGCCTGAAGTAGAGCGCGGCGAGCGCCTCCACAACGGACATGGAGCCGCCTATGTGCCCTATGCCCAGGGCCGCTATCGATTCGAGGCAGCCTATGCGTATGGCCTTGGCCCGCGACGCGAGCTCCTTGAGTTCGGCCTGGCCGGCCGCTACCGTGGGTACGCTTCTGGTCATGTGGTCACCTTTGACGCGCTGCCGTCCATGAAGGCCTTGCTCTTGTCGCCCACCCAGTAGCGCTCTCCGGCTATGCACCAGATAAAGCAGAGGGGATCGTCATGGCTGAAGACGGGATGGTAATTGAGCAGGGGTATGGTTACGTGGGAGCCTATTTCGACGCCCTTGACGAAGGTGAGCTGCTCGTCGTCCTCGTATACCTGCATTGCGCCATTGCCTTCTATGAAGGAATAGCACTCTTCCTGATCGGTGTGGTTGTGGGGCGGCCAGGCGCGGGAGTGGTCTTCGTAGAAGGTATAGCCCGCCATGAAGCGGTCGGCTTCTTCGGCAACGTCGAACATAAGATGCACCTTCTTGCGCTTCAGGAGGCGTATGCGCGCGGGGTCGTCCTTAAGCTCCGCCCATTTGCGGTGCTGAACGGGGTGCTCCTTATCGGCGGCGGCCCGGTACAGGTAGAGCTTGGCGGGCTCCGCTCCGGCCTCGCAGGAGAATTCGGCGCCGCGCGTTATGTACAATACGTCGTAGTGGGCCAGCTCGTAGGCCTTGCCTTCCACGCTGAGCGTGCACGGGCCGGCCAGATTGAACACGAGGGTCTCTTCCGTCTTGTGGCACAGGCTCTCGATGCGCGCGTTGACGATATCGAGTTCCGCTAAGGAAAGGAGCTCGAGATTCGAGTCCTTGCGATTGAACACTTCCCGCAGCACAGCTCTGCTGTCCCGGGCGTGAAATAGTTTTCCTTCTTTGACGGCCATTGCCGCCTCCTATTGGTTAAAGTCTTTAACTATTATATCATATACATAAGTTTTGACAAGCCGTCTAGCGGTCTATGCGGAAGGCTTTGCCCCTCGCGCGCCTACGAAGCCGGAAGCGGCGGATGCGGCGAGGATTTACCCAGCCCGTGGCTACGTGCTATCTTTTTATGCCGGCGCTTACGAAGAGCGCCCCGGAGGTGCAGTTATGCTTCTTGACGACCTGCGAAAAGCCAATCCCGGCCTTACGCTGTTTTCCAGCGACGATCCTTCGTTCGCGCCCTACGGCGAGCGCGTGGAAGGAAGCTGGCCGGCCCTCGTGGCCGCGCTTGAAGCGCATGCGCCCATACCCGAGCAAGGCGTCGTGTATGTGGGCAGCCACCCGCCTCTTGAGTCCTGCGCGGACGCTGAGCGCATGCGAAGCCTGGTATTCGGCAATCTGCCCGTGCAGCTGGGCTACTGTTCCGGCCGCAATTCCACGCTGAACGGCCTTGAATACCACAAGGCCAGCGAGGTTATCGTGGCCGCTGACGACCTTGTGCTTCTGCTCGCGCTGCGCGGCCAGCTGCGGCCTGGCGCGGAAGGCCCCGGGCTGGACTCATCGGAAACCGTGGGGCTCTTCCTTGAGCGCGGCGAGGCGGTGGAACTCTATTCGGGCACCATGCACCTGGCGCCTTGCCGGGCCCGCGAAGGCGGCTTCCGGGCCGCCATCGTGCTGCCCCGCGGCACCAACGACGCCTTCACCGAGGGCGAGAGGCCCAAGGGCGACCCCCTCCTCCGTAAGCTTAACAAATGGATAATCGCCCACCCCGAGCGCAAGCCCCTCATAGACCAGGGCGTGCTGCCCCTCCTAAGGGGGGAGAACAGGCTCGTGCGCTTGCCGACGGAGCTAAGGTGACGGCCCAGGGCTGGAACGCGCCGGACCTGCGCAAACGCAACCGCGCGGGCATACTCAGGCTCGTGCACAGGCAGGGCGATATAGCCCGCAACGAACTGGCCCTGGCTTTAGGCCTTACCAAGGCCGCGGTCACGATACTGGTGAACGAGCTTATCGACGACGGGCTCATCGTGGAGGCGGGCGAACAGGCCGGCGCCAAGCGCGCCGGCAGGAGGAAGATAGCCCTGCGCATACGGCCCGAAGCCGGGCGCATACTGGGCGTGGGCATAGACGCCGAGCGCGTGCAGGTTATCCTGGCCGATCTCTCCGGCGCCGTGCTGGGCGTGCGCGACCTCCCGCCCCCCGGCGCCCTGCCCGCCGCCGCGCCTTTGCCCGGAGTTGAGCGCGGAGAGGCGGCCTCGCCGGCGGACGGCGTCATGGGCGCGCGCATAGCCGCCGCCGTTTGCGCGGCCGCCGCCGAGCTGGCCGGGGGAACGGACCTAAGCGCCTTAGGGATAATGGGAGCGGGGCTCGGCGTGACCGGGCGCGTGGACGAAGAGCGGGGCATATCGCTGCGCGAACCCAGGCTCTGGTCCGCGCCGGTGGCGCTGCGCGAGCCCCTTGAAGCGGCGCTAAAGCTCTGCGTATCGGTGGACAACAACGTGCGCGCCTTAGCCCTTGCCGAGCTCCTGCTCACCGACGCGCGCAGGGAATCGCCCGCGGGCCTGCTCTTCGTGAAGTATGGCCCCGGCGTCGGCGCTTCCTGGACCATGGGCGGCACGCCATGGCCCGGCGCGCACCACCGCTCCGGCGAGCTTGGCCATACCGTGGTAGCCTCTGAAGGCCCCGTGTGCCCCTACTGCGGCCGCGTGGGCTGCCTCGAGTCCCTCGTGTCCGCCCGCGCCCTCGAACAGGCGCTTGGCCAGTCGGGACTCTCTTCGCGGCCGGGAAGCCACGCCCATTCGGTACGCCGCTCCGGCTCGCGCACCGACGAGCTCTGCGAACTCTTGCGCGCGAACGACCCCGCCGCCTACGAGCGGCTCGCCAGCCGCTTCGCCCTGGCCTTGGGCAACGCCATAGAGCTCTGCGATCCCACGGCGGTGGTGCTCTATGGCACGCCTTTCAGGCAGGGCCCGCTCTTCGACGAGATAGCCAGGCGCGTGGAAGCCAACGAGCGTCCCTGCGACATACGCCGCTCTGCCATGGACCCCGCCCTGCCCGCCTTGGGCGGCGCCGCGCTCGCCCTTGAGCGCTTCTTCGCCGACGGCGGGGCCGCCTGTTCATCCAGGGTATAGGCATGGGCTTCTCGGACCGCAACAGGATACTATTCGGCGACGAAGGCTATGAAACCTTGCGGAAGGCCCATGTATGCGTATTCGGGCTGGGCGGCGTGGGGGCCGCGGCGGCCATGGACCTGGTGCGGGCGGGCGTAGGCGCCATAACGGCGGTGGATTTCGACCTCGTGCAGGATTCCAACCTCAATCGCCTGTGTTTCGGGAACCTGGCCAACGTGGGCATCCCAAAGGTGGAGGCCTTCGCCCAGGCCGCCCGCCTGGTGAACCCCGCCATTGAGCTCGACTTGCGCGGCGCCATAGTGCGCGGGGCCAAGGCCGCGAGCTTCATACCGGAAGGCCGCGGCTTCTACCTCGAGTGCATAGACAGCCTCAACCCCAAGGTAAACCTCATAGCCGCCCTGCTCGACGCTGGCCTGCCCTTCGCCGCCAGCATGGGCACGGCCGGCCGCATGGCGCCTGAGCGCTTAAGGCTGGGCTCGCTCTGGGAAAGCGCCGGCTGCCCGCTTGCCCAGCACGTGCGCCAGCGCCTTGGGCGCCTGGGCTTCCGCCGGCCCCTGTCGCGCGAAGAAAAGCGGGCATCGTATATGGCCCATGCGGAGGGCCTGGAACGCCCCTATAAGGGCAGGCCCGTGGATATAGCCTGCGTATGGTCGGACGAGCCCCCCGTGCCGCCGGCTGCCCCGCCGGACGGCCATAAGCCGGGCGATACGGTAAACGGCGAACGCGTGCGCGCCCTGCAGGGCTCCGGCCCCGTCGTCCCCCAGGCCGCAGGCCACCACCTGGCCAGATTTGCCGTGCGGAGACG
>JBFZES010000230.1:0-6883 GCA_041306725.1 Spirochaetaceae bacterium
ATAAGCGCCGATTTCGCCCTGGAAGAGGGCCGCGACCTGTTCGTGGCTGAAGCCACTTTGAGGGGGCCGCGCTCGGCCGGCTCCGACCGGCTCTATGAGGACGGCGCCGTAGCCGTGGGCCAATTTGAGGATATAGCGCGCGACTGGCGGCAAAGCGCCTGCGCCTTCGACTATGCGGCCCGCGCCTAAGGCGCCGGGCTTAACTTTAGGATAGTAGGCCAGCGCTATTGGGCGCGGCCTTTAGATAGCACGATTTTATGCAACGATGAGGAGCTAGAAGCTATGGCGAGCGAAAAGACCATGATTAAAAAGCGGACTAAGAAGTCCGGAAGCGCCTCGAAGACCACGCTGGTTATCGTAGAATCGCCCGCCAAGGCCAAGACCATAGAGAAGTACCTAGGCTCCAAGTATGTGGTACTCGCCTCCATGGGCCATCTGATAGACCTGCCCAAGTCCAGGCTCGGCGTCGACGTAGAGCACGATTTCGTGCCCGAATACCTCACCATACGCGGCAAGGCCAAGCTCCTTAAGGAGCTGCAGAAATACGCCAAGAAGTCGGAGCGCGTGCTCCTAGCCTCCGATAATGACCGCGAAGGCGAGGCCATAGCCTACCATATCGGCAACGCCATAGAGGCAAAGAACGAGGGCCTGCCCATACGGCGCATCGTGTTCAATGAGATCACGCCCCAGGCCATACGAGACGCGGTAAAGGATCCCCACGAACTGGACGAGGACAAGGTGAACGCGCAGAAGGCGCGCCGCGTGCTCGACCGCATCGTAGGCTACTACCTATCGCCCCTCCTGTGGAAAAAGGTCAAGAACGGGCTGTCCGCGGGCCGCGTGCAGTCGGTGGCGCTACGGCTCATATGCGAGCGCGAGAAGGAAGTGGAGTCCTTCATACCGGAAGAATACTGGAGCCTCGAGGCGGATTTTAAGAAAGGCCGCTACGGCTTCACCGGCGACCTCGTCAGCTACAAGGGCGGCAAGGTAGAGCTTAAAAACGAGGCCGAGGTTCGCGCCATTATGGACGCGGTGGGCGACGCGCCCTGCATGGTGGCCGACCTGCGCGATAGCGAAAAGCTCGTGCGTCCCAAGCCCCCCTTTACCACGAGCAAGCTGCAGCAGACCGCGGCGAACCGCCTTGGCTTTACTTCCAAGAAGACCATGCAGATAGCCCAGCAGCTCTACGAGGGCATAAACATAGGCAGTACCCGCATAGGGCTTATTACCTATATGCGCACCGATTCCGTACGCGTATCGGACCTGGCCTTGCACGAGCTGCGCGACTACCTGGGCAAGCATTATCCCGCCGAGCTGCCCGCCGAGCCGGTCGTATACGCCACCGACAAGAAGGCCCAGGACGCGCACGAGGCCATACGTCCCACCATGCTGGACTACAGTCCCGATACCATAAAGGAACACCTCAACAAGGATCAGCTTAAGCTCTACACCATAATATGGGAACGCTTCGTGGCCAGCCAGATGAATCCGGCTAGGGTGCGCTCAAGCGCCATGGACGTAAGCGCGGGCGAAGCGCTGTTCCGGGTGAACGCCTCGCGCGTGGTGGAAAAGGGCTTCTATAAAGCCATAAAGCTCCTGGCCACTAAAGAGGACAAGGACAGCATACTGCCCGAAATGTCCGTGGGCGAGGAGCTCAAGCTTGAGGGCTACAGGCCCGAACAGCACTTCACCCAGGGCCCCTCACGCTTCACCGACGCGTCCATAATAAAGATGCTCGAAGAAAAGGGCATAGGCCGGCCTTCCACCTACGCTCCCATCATATCGGTGCTGCTCGAGCGCTATTACGTCACCCGGGAGAATCGCCAGCTCGTGCCCACGACCTTAGGCCGCATGATCAACGAGATACTGGTGGAATCCTTCCCCAACGTGGTGGACGCCGGCTTTACCGCCGGCATGGAGAATATGCTGGACGAGGTGGAGGAATCCAAGAGGGATTGGGTGGCGGCGCTCAGGGATTTTTACGGGCCGTTCAAGAGCCGCATAGACGAGATCATGGAAACCCTGCAGAGTTTCCGCGGCAGCCTCGACGAGGCTACCGACCAGGTATGCGAGAAATGCGGCAAGCCCATGGTAAAGAAGCTCGGCCGCTTCGGCTTCTTCCTCGCCTGCACGGGCTTTCCCGCATGCCGCAATACCAAGAGCATAGCCCTTGCCCGCTGCCCCAGGCCCGACTGTACGGGCGAAATCGTGGCGCGGCGCAAGGCCACCGGCAAGGGCCGGGAATTCTACGGCTGCTCGCGCTATCCCGAATGCGACTTCATCACCTATTACAAGCCCACGAATAGCTACTGCCCCAAGTGCTCCTGGTTCCTCGTGGAGCGCTTCGACAAGAAGAAGGGCTCGTACAAGGCCTGCATCAATCCGGCCTGCGATTACCTCCACAGCCAGGAGGACGAGCATGTCGCCGACGATTGAGGAATACTTGGCCTACCTGTCGGCGGTGCGCTCCCTCTCCGCGCGCACCGTGGCCTCCTACCGCGAGGACCTTAGCCTTTTCGAGGCATCCTGCCTGCGCCAGGGCGTAACGCCCGAGGCGGCCTTAGCCAGCGACCTGCAGGCTTTCGTGGCGGGCATGGTAAAGGCCGGCTATGCTTCCTCCTCGGTAAACCGCGCCCTATCCGCCGTCAAGGGCCTCTATCGCTATCTCGTACGCTACGGCAAGGCCGAGGCCAACCCGGCCCGCGACGTGGAGAGCATACCCGGAACGCGCAAGCTGCCCGAGTTCCTGTTCGAGGACGAGATGGCGGCCTTCATAGCATCCGCCGAGGGCGACGATTACGGCGCCGCGCGCGACCGCGCCCTCTTCGAGACGCTCTACAGCACGGGCTGCCGCGTGTCGGAGATGACGGGCATGACGCTCGACGCGCTGGACCTACAGGCGGGCAAGGTGCGCGTACGCGGCAAGGGAGCCAAGGAGCGCGTGGTGTTCCTCTCCGAGCCCGCCCGCGAGGCTATGAAAGCCTGGCTGGCGTTCAGGCAAGCCAAGCTCAAGGCCGAGCGCGCCTGCCCCTGGCTGTTCCTGAACGCGAGGGGAGCGAAGCTCACCGAACGCGGCATAGCCTGGATCATAGAGCGCTACGCCCTGCGGCTCGGCCTTCGCAAGCGCCTTTCGCCGCACGGCTTTAGGCATTCCTTCGCCACGCACCTCGTGGGCCGCGGCGCGGACATACGCAGCGTGCAGGCCATGCTGGGCCACGAGAGCATATCCACCACCCAGGTATACACCCATGTCGATATAGAAAGGCTGCGCTCGGTATACGAGAGCGCCCACCCGCACGCCGCCAAGCGGCCTGCGCAGGCGGCCTCGGCCGCCGCATCGGAGGAGACGATATGAGAATACGATCGACCACGATCATAGCCGTGAAAAAGGACGGCCATATAGCCATGGCAGGCGACGGCCAGGTAACTATGGGCGCGACGGTCATGAAGAGCAACGCCCGCAAGGTGCGCAAGATACACGAGGGCACGGTGCTCGCCGGCTTCGCCGGCGCCACGGCCGACGCCTTTACCCTGCTTGAGCACTTCGAGGCCAAGCTCAAGGAGTACTCGGGCGACCTTACCCGCTCCGCCGTGGAGCTGGCCAAGGATTGGCGCACCGACAAGATGCTGCGCAAGCTCGAAGCGCTCCTGCTCGTGGCTGACAAGGAAAAAATACTCCTCCTCTCGGGCACTGGCGACGTTATCGAGCCCGCCGAGGATGTCATAGCCATAGGCTCGGGAGGCCCTTATGCCTACGCCGCCGCGCTGGCCTACCTGGACAGCGACGCGCAGGCGGGGCGCAAGAACCGCCTGTCCGCCGCCGATATAGCCAAGCGAAGCCTCAATATAGCCGGCGGCATATGCATATACACCAACGACCGCATCATGGTGGAGGAGCTGCCGTGAACGAAGATTTCGCGGTATTCACGCCCAAGCGCATCGTCGAGGAGCTCGACCGCCACATCATAGGCCAGCTTAAGGCCAAGCGCGCCGTGGCCGTGGCCCTGCGCAACCGCCTGCGCCGAAAATGCCTGCCCGAGGCCCAGCGCGAAGAGATCGCCCCTAAGAATATCCTCATGATAGGCCCCACCGGCGTAGGCAAGACCGAGATAGCCAGGCGCCTAGCCAAGCTTTGCGGCGCGCCGTTTATCAAGGTGGAAGCCACCAAGTATACCGAGGTGGGCTACGTGGGCCGCGACGTTGAGTCCATGGTGCGCGACCTCATGGCCGCCGGCTACCGCATGGTCATGGAGGAGATGGCTTTGGCCGTGCGCTCGGACGCGGAGCGCCGCGTGGAAGAGCGCCTCCTTGACCTGCTCCTGCCGGGCATAGGGCCTAAGCCGGAGAGCCCGGCCGACAGGCTTATCGTGCCGCCCGCCCTGCCCGGCGCGGCCAGCGACACCAGGGAGAAATTCCGGGCTATGCTCAGGGCCGGCAGCCTTGAAGAAAAAATGGTGGAGCTGCAGGTAAACGCCAGCGCGTCCCCCGCCGTGGAAATATTCGCCGGCCAGCAGATGGAGGAGCTTGAATCGGCCTTCTCGGGCCTGGCCAATATTTTCGGCGGCAAGAAGAAAAAGAAGTCCCTGCCGCTCAAGGAGGCGCGCCGCGTGCTCCTTGAGGAAGAATCCGAGCGCCTCGTGGACAAGGAGCGCGCCAGCGCCGAAGCGCGGGAGCGGGTGGAGCAGTCCGGCATCATCTTTATAGACGAGATGGACAAGATAGCCACGCGGGAAGGCAAGTCGGGCGGCATGGACGTGTCCCGCGAAGGCGTGCAGCGCGACATACTCCCCATCGTGGAAGGCAGCAAGGTAAGCACGAAGTACGGCGTGGTCGATACCACGCATATACTCTTCATAGCCGCGGGCGCTTTCAACGTGTCCAAGCCCACGGACCTCATACCCGAATTGCAGGGGCGCTTCCCCATACGGGTGGAGCTTGAGGCCCTGTCCGCCGCCGATTTCAAGCGCATACTGACCGAGCCTGAAAACGCCCTGGTTACCCAGTACCAGCAGCTTTTATCGACCGAGGGCGTCGAGCTTGTGTTTATTGAAGGTTCGGTGGACCGCCTGGCCTCCATAGCCGAGCGGGCGAATAGCCGCACCGAGAACATAGGCGCGCGCCGCCTGCATACGGTCATGGAGCGCCTCCTTGAGGAGCTGTCCTTCGACGCTCCCGAGCTGCGCGGCACGCGGGTGGAGATAACGCCAGAGTTCGTGGACCTACGCTTTAAGGGCGTGTTCGAGAGCGAGGATCTGGCAAAGTTCATATTATAGGGGGCCGCGCGCCAGGCGGCGCGGACGGCAGGGCTACGTAACGGGTAAACCCGCGGCAGAAACGGGCCGATATAGATAGATGAGGCGCTTTGAAGGCGGCCTTAAGGGGGGCAGAGATGTTCGAGAGTACGTCGTTCGGAAGGTCGGTTGAGCTACTCCAACGCAGCATGGACGTGTCCACGCTCAGGCACGGGGTCATAGCCAACAATATAGCCAACGCGGACGTGCCGAATTTCAAGCGCTCCTCCATCAATTTCGAGTCTTTTCTCAAGCGTGCCATCGATACCGAGGGTTCGCGGCCCAAGGTGGAGCTTCAGACGAGCGACCCGAGGCACAGGAGCAACTACAATCCGGTGGACTGGCGCAGCATAGAGCCCAGAAGGGTGCTCGACTACCTTTCCACCGAGAAGAATAACGGCAATAACGTGAACGCGGAAGAAGAGTTCAACGAAGCGCTCTTGAACCAGCTTCGCTATACCATGATGACCCAGGCCACGGCCTACGAGTTCAATCAGGTAAGCCAGGTACTGAAATAGGCTAGGGGGAGACTAAACCATGGGAATGTTTACCGCGATCAATATAGCGTCCACGGGCATGACGGCCGAGCGCCTACGGCAGGACGTCATTGCCGACAATATAGCCAACGCCAACACGACGCGCACGCCCGAGGGCGGCGCGTATAAGCGTTCCCGCGTCGTGCTCGAGCCCATCGTGGACACGCCCTATTTCAGGCTGCCTTTCCTGCCCGACCAGTGGGACGGCGGCGCGGGCAACGGCGTGCGCGTGAACGAAGTGCAGAAGGATACCGACACGGCGGCCCGCTACGTGTACGACCCCACGCATCCGGACGCCATAAAGACCGGCCCCATGAAGGACTACGTGGAATACCCGAACGTGAATATCGTCACCGAAATGGTGGATTTAATAGCGGCTTCCCGCGCCTACGAGGCGAACGCTGCTATCATAAACGGCGCCAAGGCCATGTTCCTCAAGGCCTTGGAGATAGGCAGGTAATCGTTATGGCCATAGAATTCGCTTCCAGCTCCATAGGCTCCTTCTCCGCCAACAGCCTCGTCGAGCGTTCCACCACGGCCCGCTCCCTTGCCAAGCTCAGCCCCAGCTCAAGCCTGCTCCAGGGCCTCGGCGAAGAAGAGAGCGAGGAAGCCGGTGCCGCCAGCTTCGAGAACGCCATGCTCAAGGCCTTGGACGGCGTGAACAAGGATCAGCTGGACGCCTCGGGCGCCATCGAGACCTTCCTTATCGACCCCGACGCCATAGAGGCCCACGACGTTACCGTGGCCATGGCCAAGGCTAATATGTCGCTTAATATAACCAGGACCGTCCTTGACCGCGTCGTGCGGGCTTGGAAGGATCTCATAAATACGAGGTAGCGCTGCGCCCTGACGGCATAGCATGGCTATAGCCGCTACCGAAAAAAACGCGAATTGATGGACGATGCCCCTCGGGGCATCCCTATCGTTCGTTCTTCTGGGAGGGGGAACATGAACGAATGGTTAAAGAAGAGCTTGGAAAAGCTCAAAGGCCTATGGGCTTCCTGGGGCTTGCCCCAAAAGCTCATACTGATCGGCGTCATACTCGCGGCCGTGGTG
>JBFZES010000231.1:0-14841 GCA_041306725.1 Spirochaetaceae bacterium
CGCCCTCGTCGAGCCCGCCGTTTATGGCCTTCTTGACGGCCTTGCGCTGGTCGGCCTTTCGCTTGCTTGAGCGCTTAAATATGCCGATGAACCAGGAAAGCACGGGCACGGTGTACCAGAACGGCAGAAGCATGCGCACGTCGGTTAAGAGGCTCTTGCGGTCCAGGTTGAGCAGGGTGTCGAGCGGAGCCAGCTTGCCGCCGCCGAAGTAGCGGTCCAAGTCCGCGGGTATGTCCTTGCTGCCCCTGCTCTCGGCGTATATGGCCGGGCAGTAGCCTGAGCCCAGGGCCGCGGCCAGCACCGGGGAATTAGCGGCGAGGCGCTCGCTCAGATCGGCGCGGAAAGCGTCGTCGCTCTCCATGGGGTCTATGGTGCCAAAGTCGTACAGTATGCCGCGCCACTCCCGCACGATGAGCGGCTTGATGGCCGAGCGCGTGTCATGGAGTCCCTTCACCACGAATTGCAGGAAGCGGTCCTTGGCTATGAGCTGGGTCCTTCCCTGGCCGGTGCTCAGCACGAGCAAGTCCGGCAATACCCCCTCCGGCGCGTCGGTCGTCTGGCCGTGTATCCATTCCTCAAGCTCTTCGCGCGTATACTTGCCCAAGAGAGGGCGGCCCTGGCTATCCCGGAAGTCAATGATTTCCTGGATAGTGTAGAGATACGGCGCCTTGCGCAGCGATACGCCTAGGGCCTTGAGCGCATCTTCGCGCTCCTGGTGCCGCTGGGTCTTGCTCTTGAAATAGTTATTGTACACGTCGACGATGAAGGCGGACTGGAAAGCCGCCACGTCGTCCGGCGTGGGGTCTCCCTTGCCCGAGAGGTCCTTCTTTATGGCGCTGGACAGGTAGGCCCAGAAGGGATAGGTAAAGTCGCTTTTGCCCTGCCGCATCTCCTGTATGGCCTCGAAGGGCTTGATGAGCACCGTGGTCAGCGTGTCTTTTAGAAGCATCTCCTTGCCGCCAAAGGCCCCCATCATGCGCTGCTGGATATAATCCTTATTGGCGCCCTTGCGCAGGTAATGGCGCAGCTTGAGCACGGCGTACTCTAAGAGCTTATCGCCTACCGCTACGGCCAGCACGAGCATGTGCTTAAGCCCCTCGGGAAAGGTGAGCTTATAGATGAGGGCGGGCCGGTCGCCCTCGAAGTCGATAAGGGCGGGCAAATCGGTCTCTATCGATACGGGCTGTATCCACTCGCCGGGCACGCTTATCTTTAAGGCGTCCTCGTCGGGGAAGGGTATCTCGGGATTTTCCTCTATGCGCCGGTACTCGGCGAGCACGGGTTCGGTAAAGGCTTCCGGCAGGTATATGCGGTCTATCTGGTTGCCGGTGGACATAAGGGACAGGCTCTTTTCGCGGGCAAGCTGGAAAAGGCGCGGCACGAGTATGGTTTCCGGGTGAAGGGCCAGGTCGCGGTAGAATACGTTGGTCTGGTCGTAGTTTTTGGCCTGGCGCTGAACCGCCGCCGTGAAGACGCGGAAGTCTATGACGCTGAGCTTATTCCGCTGCGCGAAGGAGCGCAGAACCTGGTGTACGTCCAATTCGGTTGGCATAGGGCTATTGTACGTGTTTAAGGCGGGCTGAGCAAGAAAAAACGGCCGGGCCAAAAAGGCCTCGGCCGCGTTCGCTGCGATAGCGGGTAATCACTTGCGGGTCTTATGCCGATTCTTCCTCTTCTTCTTCTTCCGCTTGTGAGTCGCTATCTTCTTGAGCTTTCGTTTTCTTCCGCAAGGCACAATAATACTCCTTATGGTCCCTACCGAGCGTCGGCACCCATAGGGTACGCTTAGCTGACGAAGAGTCTTAGCCGATTATGCACGCAACCCGCTTTCGCGTCAAGACGCGGTCGCGTCAAGATAGCACGATTGCCCTTGCGTGATTCCTTCGCATGGTCTATAAATTCAGGGTAGGCCAACGTAGGCACAAGAATAAGGAGCCGTAACCGCCATGATCGCCAAGAGTGACATGCCCACGATCAACGACAAAAAACCCGAGGGACTCAAGCCCGAAGGCACGCCCTACCGCGTGCTCATCGTTGATGATTCTATGTTCATAGCCAAGCAATTAGGACAAATTCTCACCTCTGAAGGCTTCGAGGTGGTGGGTACCGCTTCCGACGGCCTCATAGGCTTCGAAAAATACAAAGAATTGAGTCCCGGCATCGATCTCGTGACCATGGACATAACCATGCCGCAGATGGACGGCGTTACGGCCCTCGAAAAAATCCTGGAATACGACAAGGGCGCCGTAGTGGTCATGGTAAGCGCGCTTGGCAAGGAAGACGTGGTCAAGAAATGCCTGCTCATGGGCGCGAAGAGCTATATCGTTAAGCCCCTCGATAGGAAAAAGGTCCTCGAGCGCATCATAACCATACTCAAGCGCTAAAGGCGCGCGCAATAAAACGGCCACCCAGTCGGGTGGCCATTCTTTTCGCCCGCGCGAGAAGGCCGCGGGGCTATTATACCAGCTTAACCAGCTTGTTGGACTTGAGGCAGCGGGTGCAAACCTTAACGGACAGCACGGTGCCGCCTATCATGGTCTTCATGGTGAGCAAGTTCGGCCGCCAGGTGCGGCGTACCCGGTTCTTGGCATGGCTGACGGTATTGCCGAAGGTAGTGCCTTTTCCGCAAAGATCGCATCGTCTAGACATATTAGTACGTCTCCGTTTCCGTAGTGCTTACAAAGTTGGGTATCCAGTAGGGCCGAGCATGAACCCCGCCGTGGACATCGAGCGCCGCCGAGCCAATGAAGCCAGGGAAGCGGCCGTAGTATAGCAAAGGCCGCGGGTCGTGTAAAGTGGGCTTAGCGGCCGCCCATCATGCGCTCGGCCGTCTTTTTGTTCTTAATGGCCTTTTTCATCATCAGCCGCGACTTTTCGAACTTCTTTAAGAGCCTGGCCACCTCCGCCACCGAGGTTCCTGAGCCTTTGGCTATCCTTGAGCGGCGCGTGGGGCCGATGATGAGGTAGTTTGAGCGCTCTTTCCTGGTCATGGACAGGAGTATAGCCTCTTCGTACTTGAGCCCCGCTTCGTTGAGCTGCTCGTCGCTTATCTGCCCTGCCATGCCCGGCATCATATCGACGAAATTCTTAAGCGAGCCCATCTTCTTTACCTTGCGCAGCTGGTCAAGATAGTCGTCAAGGGTAAAGCTCTCATTGGTGAACTTGCGCTCAAGCTCTGCCGCCTCGTCCTGGTCAAAGGCTTCCTGGGCCTTTTCCACGAGCGACACGATGTCGCCCATGCCCAGTATGCGGCTGGCCACGCGCTCGGGATAAAAGGGCTCCAGCCCGTCGGGCCGCTCGGAAGTGCCCACGAACTTTATAGGCTTGCCGGTGATGGCCTTGAGCGAGAGGGCGGCGCCGCCGCGGGCGTCGGAATCGAATTTGGAAAGCACGACGCCGCTTATGCCTATGCGCTCGTCGAAGGCCTTGGCTATGTCCACGGCGCTCTGGCCGGTCATGGCGTCGGCCACGAGCAGGGTCTCGTCGGGCTTGACGAGGTCGCGCATCTTCTCCAGCTCGGCCATCATGGGCTCGTCCAGCTGCATGCGGCCGGTGGTATCGACGATGAGCACGTCGTACTGCTCTTTTTTTGCCCTGGCCATGGCGTTTTTGGCTATGGCGAGCGCGTTTGTGCCGTCCTCGCGATGGACGGGAACGCCTATCTGCTCGCCGAGCACGGCCAGCTGCTCGGCGGCCGCGGGGCGCACTAGGTCGCAGGCCGCGAGCAGGGGGCGGCGGCCGAGCTTCTTTAAGTGCAGGGCTAATTTAGCGGCGCTGGTGGTCTTGCCCGAGCCCTGAAGGCCCGCCATCAAAATGACGCTTACCACGTCGGGGCCCTTGAGCTCAAGGTCCTGCCTGGTATCGCCAAGGAGCGAAACCATGCGGCCGTGCACGATCTTGACGAACTGCTGCCCTGGCGATACGGCCTTGAGCACCTTCTCGCCCTTGGCCTCTTCAATCGTGGCGTTGACGAAGCGGCGCACGACGCGCAGGTTCACGTCGGCCTCCAAGAGGGCCATCTTTATCTGATCGACCGCCTCTTCTATGTTCTTTTCGCTGATGGACGCTTTGCCGCCTATGACGCGCACGACGTCGCCCAGTTTCTTCGTAAGGTTTTCCAGCATGGCCATGGGTATATCGCTCCGTACTCTAAAAGAATGTGCGCGGCTTATGTGGGCAGGCCTTTAGGGGCTCAAACCCCGGCTCAAGGGACTAAAGCGCGCCTTTAAGGCCCACGGCTTCCGCCTCGCTCCGCAGGGCCTGTATGGTTTCAACGATGAGCTCGTCGAGGGGCAAGCCCAGTAAGGCGGCGCCCTTCTCTATGATATCGCGGCGCACGCCGGCGGCGAATGCGGCGCTGCCCCACTTTTTCTTTACCGACTTCAGCTCCATATCGAGCACGCTCTTGGACGGCCGCACATAGGCGCAGGCGGCTATGAAGCCGGTAAGCTCGTCCGCGGCGAACAGGGCCTTCTCCATGACCGATACCGGCTCCACGGCGGAGCAGATGCCCCAGCCATGGCTCTCCACGGCGTGGATGAAAGCGTCGTCGTAGCCGGCCTTTCTGAGCATGGCCCCGGCGTGACGCAGGTGCTCCTCGGGATATTTCTGGTAATCGATATCGTGCAGGAGCCCCACGATGCCCCAGTAGTCGGGGTCCTGGCCAAAGCGCCGGGCGAAATGCCTCATGGCCGCCTCGACGCTCAAGGCGTGCCTGAAGAGGGATTCATCGTCGTTATATTCGTGCCACAGCGATAAGGCCGCGTTCCTGTCCATGCAAAGCTCCTCGGGCATTGGCGTTTTCACTGGAAATGATACAATAAATTGCGTACAATGCCCAGGTATGAAAAAAGGCGTAGCTATACTGGCGATGCTCCTTTCTTGCGCCGGCTTGGCCTGGCCGGAAACGAGGCTCAGCGCCGCCGAGCGGGCGTGGCTTGCGGAAAAGGGCGAAATACTCTTCGTGGGGCAGACCGCCTACCCGCCCTTTGAATTCCTGCATCCGCGCCACGGCGAATATACGGGCATGGCGATAGAGCTTATACGCTGGATAGCCACGGAGTTCGGCTTCTCCGCGGTATTTGACCCCATGCCCTTCGCGGAGGCGCAGGAGGCGGTACTCAGCGGCAGGGCGGACGCTATTACCGGCCTGTTCAGGAGCGAGGAACGCGCGCGGCGCTTCACCTTCAGCGCCGAGGTATTCTCCGTGCCCGCCTCCATATTCGTGAAACGGGAGCGTACCGACATCGTGGAGCTCAGCGATCTCGAAGGCAAGCGCGTGGCCGTGCAGCGGGGCGACTATGCCATAGAATTCTTGCGCGAGGCCGGCATAAACGTAGAGTTCCGCTATACCGGCGACTTTTCCTCCGCCCTGAACGCCGTGGCCCAGGGAGAGGCGGACGCGCTCATAGGCGACGAGCAGATCGTACTCTACTATATTTACGACGGAAGGCTTACCGACGCGGTGAAAAAGACCGGGCTAGCGCTCTATATAGGCTCGGATTGCATGGCCGCGAGCCTGGGCAACGACATGCTCATAGGCATCCTGGATAAAGGCCTGGCTAAGGCGAAGGAGAGCGGCACCCTTGCCAGGATCTATGAGAAGTGGCTCGGCGTGGCCTTCGCCGAACAAGCCGGCTCGCCTTCCGCCTGGGTGCTGCCGCTGTCGCTTGCGCTCGGCGTGGCCTTACTGCTCGTGGCCCTGGTATCGTTTTGGACCCTGCAGCTGCGCAGGCTCGTCAGGCTCAAGACCGACGAGCTTTCGAAGCTCAACGCGGCGCTCAAGACCAGCAATCAGAACCTGACCGCCGCCAACGCCCAACTCGTGCGCGATATGGAAGAGCGCTCCCGCTTCGAGGAGGAGCGGCGCAGGCTGGAAACCCGCATGATCAAGGCCCAGAGCTACGAAAGCATGGCGCTTATGGCCGGCGGCATAGCCCACGACTTCAATAACCTGCTAACCGCCATCGTGGGCGGCATGAACGTAGCCCTCCTGAGCCTAGGGGCGGAGAGCGAAGCGGCAAGCTACCTACACCGTTCCTTGGCTATAGCCAAGCAGGCGGGAGAGCTCGCGCGGCGCATGCTTGAATTCTCGGGCCTGAACATATTCGCCAATGAAACGCTCAACCTTTCCGAACTCGTGCGGGAGGCCGCCCTGGTGCTCACGGCCATGACTCCCCATGGGGCGAAAATTGAGTTCCGTCTGCCCGAAGAAGCCCTTATCGTGCGGGGCGACCCGGTGCAGCTGCGCCAGGTGCTCGCTAACCTGGTAGCTAACGCCGTAGAGGCGTCGCCGAACGCCCAGGCCATGCTCACCGTGTCCGTGCGGCGCGAAGAGTTGCATACCGATGCGGCTAAGCTCATAAAATACGGCACGAGCCTGGAAGGGGGCTCTTATGCCCTGCTCGAAGTGCTGGACAAAGGCGTAGGCATAGCGCCGGAGAACAAAGACAAAATCTTCGACCCCTTCTACACGACGAAGAAGAATGGCCGCGGCCTGGGCCTGGCAGCCCTCTTGGGCATAGTAAAGGCACACCAAGGCGCGATCAGCGTCGAGAGCGATGCGCAGCAGGGTACGGCTATTCGCGTGTACCTACCCTTGCGGGACCCTGCGCCGGCAGACTGACGCCCCGCCCCTGCCCTACTTGACCTCCTCAAGAAATTCGGTACAATAGCTGACGTTTTCCCAAATAAGTCCAAACCTACCAGCAGGAGTTCCTACACAGCATGAAATTTCGCGGAATAAAGAGGATTATCAGTCCCCTAGCGCTCTTTTGTATTGCCTCGTTGGCGTTTAGCTGCCGCGGCGATAGCATTTTTAAAGGGACCGTAGCCCCCGTCTACCTGCCCAGCGATTTCCTTGTGCTCAGTTCCATAGAGAAAGAAGACTACGCGCTTGCCCTTCGAAGCTTGAGCAGGGCTGACCATATATCGCAATTTTTCGAGGCGGACGATACCCGAGAGGCCACCCTGGACTTCTTCACGAGCCTTACCGGCTCCCGTACCGTGGCCGACGCCATACTGAGGAACGCCTTGAAGCACGAGGTCGACGCGGCGCTGGCCTTCGCGCTCGCGTACGAGGAGAGCCGCTATAAGACGGCGGCGGTGGGCCATAACAGCGACTCAACGGACCGCGGGCTATTCCAGCTTAATTCCAAGTCGTTTCCCAAACTGAGCGTGCCGGATTTCTTCGACCCGGAAAAGAACGCCAACCATGGCATGGCCCATCTGGCTTTCTGCCTTGAGGCCGGCGGAAACGAGGTGGCGGCCCTCGCCATGTACAATGCGGGCCAGACTAGGGTGGCCAAGGGCGGCACGCCCCGCAAGACCCTAGACTACATACACCGCATAACGACTTACAAGATGAACCTGGAAGCGCTCTTCGAGGCGCAGGTGGTCGCTAAATCCTCGCCTCAAAACTCGCAGCGCCTCCTCCTTGCTATGGGCGAATCCACGGACAAGAACTAGCGCTTCGCTACCCAGGATCGCTCGCCGAATTTCCCTTCGGCCAAGCGCCGGGCATCGCCCAGCTCGGCCGCCGAAGGCTCGCCCGCGGCAAGATCGGCGCCTAGGGCCGCCGCAAAGCCCTCCCTGAACGCGGGGAGGGCATCCGCATAGCCAAAGTCCCGGCAGAGCATAGCCGATATCGAGCTTACCCGCGCTTTCACGTCCTCGATAAGCTTGCCCTTCATCTTCTCGCTGGGCACTTTTAAGAGCTCGAACATCTCGTCGACGTCCACGGACAGGAGCACGGTGCCGTGCTGCAGTAGGCAGCCGCGCTTGCGCGTCTGGGCGTTGCCCGACAGCTTCTTGCCTTCCGCCACCACGTCATTGAGCGGGGCGAAGGCGGCGTCTATGCCTAGGATACGGAGCCCCTCCACCACGCCGGCGCACAGGGCCTTGTACGAATTCAGTATGGTACCGGCCGCCAAAGCATGGCTTTCGGGCAGCACGATGCTGTAGGTAAGCTCGTCGGCATGGTACACCGCGCCGCCGCCGGTTACCCGCCGCACGATATCGACGCCGAGCCGGGCGCAGGCCGCGCCGTCCACCTCGTCCTCTATGCCCTGAAAATAGCCTATGGATACCGCGCGGGGCTGCCAGCCGTAGAAGCGCAGCGTGGGAGGCTGCCGCCCCTCGGCCACCGCGTTGAGTATGGCTTCGTCTAAGCCCATATTGAAGGCCGCGGGATGGAAGCCCGTCTCCAGATAACGAAATTCCATGGCTTACGCTCCTGTGCCGGACGCGGCGGCCGTTATGGCCTTAACCGCGTCGTCGAGATCTTCGGGCAAGAGGCCGAATACGGTAACGCCGCGCTCGGCTAGGCCCTTGGCGAAGGCGGCGCCTAAGTCCGCGAGCGCGCAGCCGGGCAGGCTCGCCTCAACGGCCTCAAAGGCATCCTCCGGATGGGCGAAGAAGTCGCCGCGCAGGCGCAGGGCCATGACGCGGCCTTCCGCCCAGCTCAGCTCCAGGCGCATGAGCTTGCCGCCCTTTGCCCTGCCCACATAGGAGCCCGTCATGGGGCGGCCGCCCCGTCGAGGGCCTTATAGCCTTCCTGAGCGTGGTAACTCGTGCGGGCCAGCGGCCCCGCTATGACGGAGGAAAAGCCCTTGGCCTTTGCCAGGGCAGCGTAGCGCGCGAAGGTATCGGGATGAACATACTCGAACACGGGCAGCTGGGCCGCGCTGGGCTGGAGGTATTGGCCCATGACCAGGATGTCGCAGCCAACGCCCCTGAGCTCGTCCATGGCGGCCAGCACCTCGTCCTCGCGCTCGCCGAGCCCTAAGAGAAGGCTGGATTTGGTGGGCAGGCCAGACTTGTGCTTGGCTTCGCGCAGGGTATCCAGGGATATATCGAAGCTGGCCCGCGCGTCGCGCACGCCTTGCAGGCGTCGCACCGTTTCCACGTTATGGGCCAAGAGGTCGGGCGGCGCGGCAAGCAGAGCGTCCATCTCGGCGCCGCGGAAATCGGGAATGAGCGCCTCTATGAGGGTATCGGGATTAAGCTCGCGTATGGCCGCTATGCAGCGGGCGAAATGCCCCGCGCCGCGATCGGGCAGGTCGTCGCGGTCCACGCTCGTGAGCACGGCATAGCGCAGCTTGAGCTCCTTGACCGCCTCGGCAAGCTCGCGGGGCTCATCGTCATTTACCGGGGCGCCGTGCCTGGCGGTGGCCACCGCGCAGAAGCGGCAGCCGCGGGTGCATACGTCGCCGAGCACCATGAAGGTAGCCGTTCCGCAGCCCCAGCATTCGGCCTTGTTGGGGCAGGAGGCTTCGTCGCATACCGTATGGAGCCCGCGTCGGCGTATGAGCTCGCTCATGCCGCGCCAGCGCTGCCCCTGGGGTATGGCTACCTTAAGCCAAGCGGGCTTCCGTCGCGGGGCCGCGCCGCTCGTAATCGTATCCACTGTATCGCTCCTTAATCCTCCGCGCGGCCGGCCGTCAATTCTTCAGTCGGTTTATAAAAAGGCGGGCGGCCGAAGCCAGCTCGTCGACGGAGTCGTTATCCAGCATGGTTACCCGGAATATTGCGGATTCCACGATGCTGTAGAACAGCTCTATCACCGGCTTCAAAGGCACGCGGGCAAGCTCGCCTTTTTTTTGACCCGCTATGACCACGCCTGCTATGATGTGGCGCATGCGTATCGTGCGCCGGCGCACGCGTTCCGCCGTATCGCCCCCCGAGCGCTTCATATGGCTAAGGTAAGCCATGATGACGGACAAGAGGCGCGCGTGCTCGACGCAGTTTTCCACGGTGAGCACCGCTATGCGCTCAAGCTTTTCGTACGAGGCGAGGCCTTCGTCGGCCACGATGGCGCGCAGGGACTCTTCCAGCCTCTCGGTGAAGCGCTTGATGCTGAAGGTAAAGATCTCGCGCTTATTCTTAAAGTAGAGATAGAGTATGGTCCGCGTTATGCCGCAACGGTCAGATATTTTCTGGAAGGTAGTATCGGCGTAGCCTTCCTCCACGAACACGTCGAGGGCCTTTTCGAGTATTTCTCGCTTGCGTTTTTCATGCTCAACCGTAGCGGACATAGCGTCCTCCATACCCAGCGTAAGGCGCGGCGGCCTTGCAGCGGGTTAATTTCTGCTTTGTATATAATAGTACCGTTCTACCTTGACGAAAAGAGCGTTCCGCGTCAAGTATAAACAAGGATGGTAGCATGAAGCTAGATTATGATACCGAGGAAACCGATTTTTTGCCGGCTCCTCGCTACAGGCCGGAAGAAATAGAAGAGCAGCGGCAGGAACTCCTAGGCCTTGCCTGTTCGGGGCTCTTATACGAGCTCCCCATGATCATGTTCATCATCAATGACCGCAGGCAGATTATTTGGATGAACCGCAAGGCGTACGACACCATAGGCGGGCTTGACGGAGGCTCTGGGGAACCGCGCGGGATTGGCCTCCGTCCCGGCGAGGCGCTGGGCTGCATACACGCCTGCGAGAAGCCAGGCGGCTGCGGCACGTCTATATTCTGCTCCTACTGCGGAGCGCCGGCCGCCATCATGAAGGCGCTCGCCGGCGCCGAGGATTCCGAGGAATGCGTCATTCAGCTGCAGGAGGAGTATAAGCTGGACGCGCTGGACCTCCTCGTTTGGAGCAAGCCCCTCGAGCAGTGCGGCGGCAAATACATACTCTTCCTGGCGCGCGACATATCCACGGAGAAGCGGCAGGAGGTGCTGGAACGCATCTTCTACCACGACATAGGCAATACGATAAGCGGCATACGCTCCATGCTGGAACTCATTTCCCTAGCGGAAGACGAAGAAGGCGTGGACTACCTAAAGTACCTCCGCTCCGCAACGGAGCAATTGATAGAAGAGATCGATTCCCAGCGAGCGCTCAAGGCGGCCGAGACGGGCACGCTCTCGGTGGATAAGTCCCCCATGCAGATAGACGAGGAGATACAGAAGGCGGTAAATCTCTTCGATTACGCCTGCCTGGGCAAGGATATGCGCATAACGGTGGCGAACTCCTGCCCCGGGGCTACGCTCTATGGCGACCCTGCCTTGCTGCGCAGGATCATGGTGAATATGCTAAAAAACGCGTTCGAGGCCTCCAATCGGGGCGACGGGATAAAAATCGGCTGCGGCGACGCAGGCGACGCGCTGCGCATATGGGTGTGGAACGCGGGGGTCATGAGCGCAGAAGCAAAGCTGCGCGTGTTCCAGCGATCCTTCTCCACGAAGGGCAAAGGCAGGGGCCTTGGCAGCTATGGCATGAAGATCCTGGCGGAGCGCTACTTGGGCGGCACGGTGTCCTTCGTGTCAGAGGAAGGCGCGGGCACCACCTTCTCGCTACTCGTGCCTAAGGACTCCGCCCCGTGAAGCTTCGGCAGCGCTCGCGGGGCCTCGACGCGCTGCGCGGCGGGCTCGTGTTCCTCATGATCATCTACCACGCGGCGTACATAGGCGTGATGCAGGGCATAGTGGCCATCGAGCTCTATACGGGCTTCTGGTGGCTCTTTCCCCGGGCCATAGCGGCGGGTTTCATTGGGCTATCGGGCTGGAGCCTGGACGCGAAAAAGGCCGACGGCTCGCCTTACGGCTACTTCGCGCGCAGGGCGGCCAGGCTGGCGCTGCCTGCCCTCTGCGTAAGCGCGGCCAGCCTTGTCATGTTCGGCGCGGGCTCCTTCGTATTCTTCGGCATACTCCACGCCCTTGCCCTCTCGAGCCTCTTGGCCTGGCCCCTGCTTGGCCGCCCCGCGCTGGCCTTGGCGGCGGCTTTAATCGCCCTCGCCGCGGGCCTCGCCCTCGGGCCGCTGCGCTTCGACTGGCCCTACCTGGCCTGGCTGGGCTTCCGGCCGCGCGGCCTGTATCCGGTGGACTATCTGCCGCTATTGCCCTGGTTCGCCTGGGCCGCCTTCGGCGCGGCCGCGCACGGGCTAGTCCGACGGCTACCCGCGCGGCCTAGCCGGCCGGAACCGCCGCGCGCGCCCGGCGCTAAAGGCATCCCTGCCGCCGCCCGGGCCATCGTACGCTCGCTTGCCTTCCTGGGCCGCCACTCCCTGGCCATTTACCTTGCCCACCTGCCCCTGCTCTTCGGCCTCTCCCTCGTTTTAAAGCTCGTATTGTAGCCTTACGCGTATTGGGTTATCATCGAGCTAGGGGGAACCTCATGTCAGCGATACAAAACGCCGTCCTTACTATACGCTTCTCCGCCCTGCCTACGCCCACGCGCCGGCCACATGGATCGCCCCGCTACGAATTCCACATACGCAAGGACGTGCGCCTGCGCTACAAGCTGTCTGACGCCCTCTACGCCAGCTCAGGCAACGTGATTTTCGCCGACTTCTACGCCGCGCGGCTCTTCGCCGCCGACATAAACAAGCACATCAATCCCGTGACGCACCCCGAGCGCGTGATCAAGGCGGGCAAGATAAACGCGATGGCCCTGATAGACGAGATTTTGCACGCCCTCTGCGAGCTCTACCGCGCCAGCGTCAAGGCCGATGCCTTTGCCCAAGCCTATGCCGCCGTGGAAAAGGCCTTAGGGAAAAAAGGCGCGCAGGCCCTGCTTTTGGCCTTCATCAAGGCCTACCCCCCTTCAGAGCTGCACCAGGGCCGCGTAAGCGCGGAAGACTGGCTCAAAGGCTCGCAGGAGGGCGTGGCCAACGCGCATATAGCCCTTGAAGAACTGCTGCTCTTAAGGCTGGCCAACGAGAACCCGGCCTTCGAGCCCTTCGGATTCCTGTTCGACGACCGCGAGCTCCGCGCCAGCGTCGAGGTGGATGCCGCCTTGGCCGCGCTCGAGCTGGCCTTCAAGGCCATGCCCGGCTTCGGCCCCGAGGGCCAGGACCTGCCGACCATGCTCAGGGCGCCCATGAGGGCGAGCCCCTATTCGCTGGCGGGCCAGCTCGACTTCATGCGGAAGCGCTGGGGCATGATCATAGGCAGCAAGATGCGCAAGCTCTTAGGCGGCGTGGACATGCTGGCCGAAGAGGACAAGCCCTTCTTCCCCGGGCCAGGGCCCACCCGCGTGCTGTCCTACGAACAGCTGGACAAGGAATACGAACGCTTCAGCGAGGACAAGGATTGGATGCCCCGCGTCGTCATGATAGCCAAGAGCACGCTCGTATGGCTCGACCAGCTATCCAAGGCGTACGGCAGGCCCATACGCACCCTGGACGGCATACCCGACGAGGAGCTCGACCTCATGGCCCACCGCGGCTTCAACGCGCTCTGGCTCATAGGGCTATGGGAGCGCAGCGCGGCCTCGCGGCGCATCAAGGAACTCTGCGGCAACCCCGAGGCCGCGGCCAGCGCCTATTCGCTCTTCGACTACGAGATAGCGGACGAGCTGGGCGGCTGGGCGGCCCTGGAAAACCTGCGCGGCCGGGCGGCCTGGCGCGGCATACGGCTGGCGGCGGATATGGTGCCCAACCACACGGGCATAGACTCAGCCTGGGTGCGCGAGCGGCCCGGCCTCTTCATACAGCGCGACGCGCCGCCCTTTCCCGGCTACAGCTTCTCGGGCGAGAATTTGTCGTCGGACGGCCGCATAGGGCTATGGCTCGAGGACCACTACTACGACCGGCGCGACGCCGCGGTGGTATTCAAGCGCGTGGACTTCGCCAGCGGGCATACGAGCTACATATACCACGGCAACGACGGCACGAGCATGCCCTGGAACGACACCGCGCAAATAGACTTTCTTAAGCCCGAGGCTCGGGAGGCCGTGCGGGAGCGCATACTCCACGTGGCCAGGAATTTCCCCATCATACGCTTCGACGCGGCCATGATCATGGCCAAGCGCCATTTCCGCCGGCTCTGGTATCCCGAGCCCGGCCATGGCGGCGACATAGCCAGCAGGGGCGAATACGCCCTGCCCGGCGACGAGTTCAACGCGCGCATGCCCGAGGAGTTCTGGCGCGAAGTGGTGGACATGTGCGCCAAGGACGCCCCGGACACCCTGCTCCTGGCGGAGGCCTTCTGGATGATGGAAGGCTACTTCGTGCGCACCCTGGGCATGCACCGCGTATATAATTCCGCCTTCATGAACATGCTCAAGAACAAGGAAAACCGGAAGTACCGCGAGACCATCAAGAACACCCAGGAATTCGACAAGGATATACTCAAGCGCTTCGTCAATTTCATGAACAATCCCGACGAGGACACCGCGGTGGCCCAGTTCGGCAAGGACGACCATTACTTCGGCGTATGCACGCTCATGGCAACCCTGCCCGGCCTGCCCATGTTCGGCCACGGCCAGGTGGAAGGGCTCACCGAGAAGTACGGCATGGAATACCGCCGCGCCTATAAGGACGAGCAGCCCGACGCCTACCTCGTCGAGCGCCACGAGCGCGAGATATTCCCCATACTCAAAAAGCGCTACCTCTTCTCGGGCGTGGAGGACTTCCTGCTCTACGACTTCATGACGCCCGACGGCGGGGTAAACCAGGACGTGTTCGCCTACTCAAACGGCTCAGGCAGGGAACGGGCCCTCGTCGTCTTCAATAACGCGTGGGAGCGGGCGACCGGCACGCTGCGGCTATCCTGTCCCTACGCCCATAAGCTGAGCGACGGCGGCAAAGAGCAACGCGCCCAAACCCTGGCCCAGGGCCTGGGCATGAGCGGGCAGAAGGGCCTCTTCCTGGTCATGCGGGAACAGCGCTCCAATCTTTGGTATCTGCGCTATGCCGACGAGATAGCGGACAAAGGCCTGTATGCCGTCATAGACGGCTTCCAGTGCCAGGTTTTCCTCGATATTCAGGAACGCGCAGACGATGAGCTGGGCAGCTACGCGAAGCTCTCATCCCGCCTAGCGGGAGCCGGCGTGCCGGACTTAAGCGCGGCCCTGCAAGACGTGGCGCTCGAGGAATTGTACGCGGCGTGGAACCGCG
>JBFZES010000232.1:0-4248 GCA_041306725.1 Spirochaetaceae bacterium
GAGGCGCGGGCCTTCGCGGCCGCCATGCTCTTCATCCTGGCCTATATAGCGGTGGTGGCTTTTTCCATACCCGGCGCCACCGTGCTTACCCTGCTTGGCGGCTTCCTCTTTGGCCCCTTCCTTGGCACGCTGCTGGTAAACGCCGGCGCCAGCATAGGAGCCTTGCTTATATTCCTGGCCGCCCGCTACCTTATGCGGGACGCCCTCCTCAAGCGCTACGGCTCCCAGCTATCAAAGCTCAACGCCGAGCTTGAGAAGAACGGGGCAAGTTACCTTCTTACCTTGCGCTTCATACCCCTCTTTCCCTTCTTCCTTATCAATCTCTTAGCAGGGCTTACCCCGGTATCGTGGCTTACCTATCTTTGGACGACCGCCGTGGGCATCATACCCGGCTCCTTCGTGTACGCCCTGCTCGGCAGTTCCGGCGCCTCCTTGGACGCGGCGGGCGGCGCCCTCAGCCCCGAGCTTATAGCGGGGCTCGTGCTCCTGGGCGTCGTGAGCCTCATTCCGGTAGCGCTGCAAAAGCTGAAAGCGCGGAAGGACGGACTACGCCCATGAGTAACGAAGCGGGAAAATTCGGTATCCACCCCGACGACGAGCACAACCGCAGGCTGCTTGGCAACGTGCATCCCGAGGGCTGGAAGAACCCCGAACCCGCCGCCATGTACAACCTCGTCGTGATAGGCGGAGGCACCGCCGGCCTCATATCCGCCATAGGCTGCGCGGCCTTGGGCGGCAAGGTGGCGCTCATCGAGCGGCACCTACTGGGCGGCGACTGCCTTAACGTTGGCTGCGTGCCCTCCAAGGCCCTCATACGCTCGGCGCGGGCCGCGCATCAGGCCGCTACGGGCCAGGCCTTTGGGCTCTCCGCGCACGGGCCAAAAGCGGAAGACTTTCCGGCCGTCATGGAACGGGTACGCGCGATACGCGCGGGCATAAGCGCCAACGACGCGGCCAAGCGATACGCGGAGCTGGGCGTGGACGTGTTCCTCGGCGGGGGCAGCTTCATCGACGGCAAGACCGTGCGCGTGGGCGAGGCTACGCTCCGCTTCAGGAAGGCCGTCATAGCGGCAGGCGCGCGCGCCGCCACCCCGAGCCTGCCCGGCCTGGCCGAGGCTGGCTACCTGACCAATGAAACGGTGTTCAACCTTACCGAGCTTCCGCGCCGCCTCGCGGTCATAGGGGCGGGGCCTATAGGCTGCGAATTGGCGCAGTCCTTCCGCCGCCTAGGCTCGGACGTAACGCTCATAGAATTGTACCGCTTCCTGCCGCGCGAGGATCAGGACGCGGTCGCTCTCCTGGCGGAATCCTTCAAGCGGGACGGCATACGGGTAATGCTCGATACCAAGCCCCTGCGCGTGGAACAAACGGCATCGGGCAAGCGCATAGTATACGAGGACTCAAGCGGAGAGGGCTCGCTTGAGGTCGACGCCATACTCATAGGAGCGGGCAGGAAGCCGAACGTGGAAGGCCTGGGCCTCAAGGAGGCCGGCGTGGACTATGACGAGCGCTTAGGCGTAAAGGTCGACGATTTCCTACGCACGAGCAACCCGCGCATATACGCGGCCGGCGACATTTGCATGGCCTGGAAGTTCACCCACGCGGCCGACGCCGCCGCGCGCATAGTCATCCAGAACGCGCTCTTCGGCGGCAAGAAGCGCCTAAGCGCCCTTACCATGCCCTGGTGCACCTACACCGATCCTGAAGTGGCCCACGTGGGGCTCTACGAGTCGGAAGCCGCGGCCAAAGGCATAGAGACGAGCGCGTTCAAGGTATCCATGGAGGAGAACGACCGCGCCTTGGCTGACGGCGAGGCGGAAGGCTTCGTGAAGATCGTGGTGAAGAAGGGCACGGACCGCATACTGGGCGCCACCATAGTCGCCGCGCACGCGGGCGAGCTTATAGGCGAAATATCGACGGCTATGGCGGGAGGCCTCGGGCTCAAGGCCCTGGGGGATATTATCCATCCCTACCCCACCCAGGCCGACGCCATACGGCGCGTAGCCGGAGCCTACAACAGGACGCGCCTTACGCCCAAGGTAGCCGCGCTCCTTAAGTGGCTGCTGCGCAGGCAATTAGGCTAGCGAGGCGCTAAATATACGGGCTGGCTATTTTTTCCCATTGTCCAGCTAAGTTTTGGAGGCTACAATGCTTGAACAGCTAGCGAGGAGCTCCGCATGATACATCCTGCGATACGACGATACTGGCCGCAGTATACCTGGTCAAACGTTTTAGCCATGTTGAAAAACATGAAAAAAGATACGAAGCGATGCGCGGAGCCATTCCGCGATAAGCTCGTCGTGATCACCGGCTCCACGTCGGGCGTCGGCTATCACACGGCTCGAAAATACGCTTCCATGGGCGCCCATATCATTATGGTCAATAGAAATAAGGAAAAGTCCGAGAAGGTAAAGCAAGAGATAAGCGGGGAGTTCGGTACCCGCATCGACTATATTATCGCCGATCTCTCCCTGCTTGCGGATATACAAGAGGCGGGACGGGTTCTTTCTCGGCTCGAAAAGCCTATAGACGTCCTTATCCATAACGCCGGGCTCCACCTCACCAGGCGCACGGAGACGCCCGACGGTTTTGAGCTTAACTTTTCCCTGCACTATCTGGCTCCATTTATCATTACTTCCATGCTCATGGAAAAATTCAAGCGAGACAGGACGGGCAGGATTATTTTCGTGGGCTCAGAGGGTTACCGCTTCGCGGCCTGGGGCCTTCGCTTAGATGACCTGCAGTGGGAAAGCAGAACCTATTCCGGGCTAAAGGCCTATGGGGCCGGGAAGCTTGCGCAGCTTTTATCCATGCATATGTTCGCAAAATCCCTGGCTCATGCCAACGTGACCGTCAACGCCATGCACCCGGGCATGGTACGGACCGAGACGGGCAAGGACAATGGCAGGCTCTATAAATGGCATAAGAAAAACGTCATCGATAGAAACTCGGCATCGCCCGAGATATCGGCTGAGGCGCTCTACTATCTTGGGGCATCGTATGAGCTAGAGCATGTGAGCGACCGCTTCTTTCATCTGACTACGGAGGAGGAGCTCGCCCCCCCGGCCCGGGACCTGGAGGCGGCAGAGGCTTTATGGGCGCGTACCAACGAACTGCTGCGCGAAAAAGGGATAGCCTTATGATGGCAAAAGACATCATCGTCGTAGGAGGCGGAATCGCCGGGCTCACGGCCGCCCTAAGCCTAGCGCATAAGGGCAAGGATCTGCTGCTCATAGAAAAGAACGAGCGCTGCGGCGGGCTCATGAATTCCTTCGTGCGGGACGGCTTCCGCTTCGAAGGCGGCGCGCGGGCCTTGGTAAACGCCGGCCTCGTAAAGCCCTTGATCAAAGAATTCGGGCTCGATATCGAACTGCTGCCCAACCCAATTTCTCTGGGGATAGAAGATACCGTACTGACGATAGACGGAGAACAGAGCCTGTATGCGTACGCAGGGCTTTTAAAAAGCCTGTACCCTGAAAGCGCGGACGATGTCGATAGGATCATCCAGGCCATTCACGACATCATAGAGGACATGAAAGTGCTCTATGGCGTAGACAATCCCCTGTTCGCTAAGAAGAAAAAGAATATCGTCGCGCTCGTGCCTTCGGTGATTGCGTGGACGCTTAAATTCATACGGACTATGTACCGCATTTCTAAGATGGATACCCCGTTCGAGGAATCGCTCGACGCGATGTCCGCCAACCAGTCGCTCAAGGATATCATCGGGCAGCATTTTTTCAGGAAGACGCCCGTATTCTTCGCCCTGAGTTACTTCGCGCTCTATAACGACTACCTATACCCTAAAGGCGGGGTAGGCGCGTTCATCGATACCATGCTCAGCGCTATACGGCAGCGCGGGGGCGACGTACGCTTAGAAACGGAAATCGTCAAAGTGGACGCGCACAACAAAGTCATACGCGATGCGAAGGGCAACGAGTACCGTTACAGAAAAATGATATGGGCCGGCGACTTGAAGGCCTTGTACGCGATCAGCGCCGACGCCGGGCTCAAAGCAAAAGAACGGGCTTTATTCTCCCGGCGCAAGGAGGCGATACTGGGGCAGAAAGGCGCGGAATCGGTATACTCCGTGTACATAGCCGCAGACCTTCCGCCCGAGTCGTTCAAGGGCATAGCCAGCGGCCACGTTTTTTACACGCCCGATAGGCAGGGGCTTGGGAATATCCAGACCGACGAATTACAGAGCCTGCTCCATCGGGACGACGGGCCGCGAAAGGACGAGGTGTACGC
>JBFZES010000233.1:0-3005 GCA_041306725.1 Spirochaetaceae bacterium
CGTGAATATAGAGGCGATGAAATTCTACGAAGTGCAGAAGTATCTGACCGTGGTCGACTATCAGTTCCATCCCGACCCGTTTAACGTGAATCCCGCGTGGTTCAGGTCGCTCTCTCCCGAGTACCAGAAGATAGTCAAGGACGCCGCCGTCGAGTCGATGAAGTACAACAACCAGCTTAACAAGATAGCCGGGGTAAAAGCCTTTGAAGTAATGAAGAACGCGCTCCAGGTAACCGTCCTTACGCCGGCCCAGCGCCAAGCCTTCAAAGACAAGGCCAACGAAGTATACGCCATGTTCATAGCCGAGGGCGTTACCACCCAGGCCGAGATCGACGCTATCAAAGCCGCCGCGAAATAAGCGCTGACAGTCCGGAAGGCGCATCGCGTCGAATAGACGCATCGCGTCGACGCGACGAGCGCCTTCCGGTTCCTTTAGCCCCGCGCCTATACGAGGAGTCCCTACGATGAAATTCCAGGCCGCTAAATTCCTGGACGGCGCGTTGCGCGCTATCTGCGCTGCCTTGATGGGCGCTATGGCGCTCGTCGTCATCATATCCGTCTTCTTCCGCTACGTATTCTCGATCACTACCGTATGGTCGGAAGAACTCATTTCCGTGCTCTTCGTGGCGACGACCTTCCTCGGCACCGCCATGGTGGCCCGCGACGAGGAGCATATAGAGATCGATTTCATCTACGACCGCCTAAAGCCCCGCGGAGTCGCCGCGCTGCGCATACTCGTTTCCATAGTCGTCATTGGCATTTTAGCGATCGTATTCAAGTACTCGCTCGGCTGGATAGCCGTATCCGGCGACTTGCTCACGCCGGGGCTGGAAATACCCTTTAAGTGGCTCTACGCCCTCCTGCCGCTTAGCTGCATTCTCACCTGCCTCGTGGAGCTTGTGAAAATCTATCGCCGCTTGAAAATCGCCTTTAGCCAGGAGGCGGCCCAATGAGCATGCTCATCCTCTTCCTCGCCTTTTGCGTTGCCTCCGCTATAGGGGTGCCTATATACATAGGCCTTGGCGCATCGAGCGTCGTATACCTGCTGTTTACGAACCCCTCTTTCCTGGCCATGGTACCGCAGCGTATATTCGCTGGAACCGATTCCTTCATGATGATAGCCCTGCCCTTGTTCATATTGGCCGGCGACCTCATGAACCGCGGCGGCATAACCAAGAGGATTATCGATTTCAGCCTCCATGTAGTACGGCCTATAAAGGGCGGGCTGGCCGAGGTGAACGTCGTGGCCAGCATGATCTTCGGCGGCATATCGGGCTCATCCGTCGCCGACACCTCCGCCCTCGGCTCTATACTCATACCCTCCATGGAGAAAAAGGGCTTTTCAAAGGCCTACGCCACCGGCATAACGGTGGCCTCATCGACCATGGGCATGATCATTCCGCCCAGCGTGCCCATGGTCACCTACGCCATGGTATCCGGCGCTTCCATAGGCAAGCTCTTCCTTGCCGGCCTTATACCGGGCCTCATGATAGGCGTCTTTCAGCTTTTTGCCGTGCAGATCTATAAGCGCACTAAACGCCTGCAGCAGCTCGATATACCGGACAAGCCTCTGCATGGTTTCATTCGCGAGAGCAAGGAAGGCTTCCTGGCCCTGATCATGCCCGCCCTTATCATAGGCAGCATCGTATTCGGCATAGCCACGCCCACCGAGTCCGCGGGCATAGCGGTGCTCTACGCCCTGCTCATAGGCTTCTTCGTCTTCAAGGAATTGAAGCTTCGCGACTTGCCGGAAATACTGCGGAAGACGGCGGCCTCCTCGGCCTCGGTCATGATCATCATAGGCTTCTCCATGATCTTCGGCTGGGTAATGGCCATGGAGAAGGTTCCCCAGATCATAGCGAGCTTTTTCCTTGACCTGCAGATAAGCCGCGTATGGGTGCTCCTGCTCCTGGATCTTCTCATTCTTTTCGTCGGCACCTTCCTGGACGTAACGCCCGCCTTGCTTCTCATAACGCCCATATTCCTGCCGGTAGCCCTGCACTTCGGCATATCGGCGGAGCAGTTCGGCACCATCATGATAGTGGGAACGGCCATAGGCCTCGTTACCCCGCCCTTGGGCATGTGCCTCAACGCGGGGAATAAAATCGCCCATATGCCGATCATGGAAATCTTCAAGGCGGCATCGCCCTTCGTGCTCTGCAATGTCATCGTGCTGCTCTTGGTCACCTTCATACCGGCCTTGAGCCTGTGGCTGCCGTCCGTCCTCATGTAAGAGAAAGGGAATACCTATGAACCTGAAAGAAAAAATGAAAAACGGCCCCGTTTACGGCATAGCCGTGTTTACGGGCGCCTGTTGCGTGGTAGAGGCCGTGGGCAATCATGGCTATGACTTCGTGTTCCTGGACCTAGAGCATACGCCTATCGACGCGGCCAATGGCATAGAAAAGCTTATCATGAGCGCCTTAAGAACGGGCGTATCGCCGCTGGTGCGCACGGCGGATACCGACGAGGTAACGCTTCGCAAGCTTATGGAGATGGGCGCTGAAGGCGTTATCGTGCCGCATACGCGTACGGCCAAGGACGTAAGCGATATGGTGCACGCGATCAAATTCCCGCCCTTGGGGCGGCGCGGGGCGGACTCGGCCGTGCGCGCCGCCGGCTTCGGCGGCCCAGGCTTCAAATGGGAAGATTATATACGTTCCCAGAACGAGCATACCATGATCATACCTATGGACGAGGATTACGAGTTTACCGACAACATAGAGGAGATCATGAATCATCCCTGCGTGGACGCCATCAATTTCGGGCCGCTCGATTACGCCCTGTCCATAGGCGTGCCCATACGCTACAAGATGGATGACCCGAAAGTGGCCTATGCCTTTAAGCGCTTGGTAGAGCTGGCGGGTCCGCGGGGCATAGGGGTAATGGCTCCCTGCGTGCCGCCCACCGCGGAATACGCGCGCGAATTGATAGCGGCGGGGGCGAACATGCTCATCATGGGCAACGACCTGTACCATTTTCAGAAGGGCATAGGCTCCGCCATG
>JBFZES010000234.1:0-7129 GCA_041306725.1 Spirochaetaceae bacterium
GAGCCAACGCCGCGGCATTATTCTATATAAACAATAAAAACGTATTCAGGATGTGCATAGCGGGGACTGACTTTCCCATAGCCCTGCCCGAAGCCAGGTGGCTGGCTTGCGTGACCGCCCACGGAGGCAGCTCCGGCATAGCCCGCTTCGGATCCTGGTCCCTGCCGGGCATAGACAAAGACCTGCCTTCGTGGATATCCGCCTGCCTCTATGGATCGGGCAGCGACGGCAGTTTCGTATTCCTTGGCAGGATGGAAGGAAGCTGGAGCGACCAGGCTCTCTCGTCGCTCTCGTCATTGCAGGAAGCCATAGCGCCCATAGTAGAGACGCGCCATGAACGCAAAATCGAAGAGCAGAAGCGCGCCGAGGCCGAAAAACGCTTGGCCAGGAGCGAGCGGCGCCTGCGCGACCTATTCGAAGGTTCCCGGGACATGATATACACCGCCGACGCGGACGACATCATCACGAGCGCGAACAACTCCGCGGCGAAACTCTTAGGCTACCCCGCCAAGACGGAGCTGACGGGCAGGCCATTCAGCGATTTCGCGTTTAATCCGGACGACAGAAGGATATTCCTTGAGAGAATGGCGGCCAATGGCTACGTAGACGATTATGAAATCCTGCTGACTAAGAAAGACGGCAAGCCCATATTCTGCGTAGAGACTGGCCACGCGCTCAAAGACGCTTCAGGCGCTATCACCGAAGTGCAGGGCATAGTAAAAGACATAAGCGTCCGCATAGCCAACGAGCAAAAACTGTGGAAGATGAACCTTGAACTGGCCGATGCCAACTTGAAGCTTCAGAAGACTCAGATGCTTATGGTTCAGCACGAGAAACTCGCTTCCATCGGCCAGTTGGCCGCCGGCATAGCGCATGAGATAAACAACCCGCTGGGCTTCTTAACCAGCAACCAAAAAACGCTGGAGAAATATTTCGGGAAGTTAAAAAAATACTGCTCTGTGCAACTATCCAGCCTGCCAGATGGCGCTGTCGATGGCGATAAAGCTTCTATGATGGCGGATATTTTTAGCGACGCGGAAGCAATATTCGCGGAATCAGGGGACGGCTTTGAGCGCATCGTCGCCATAGTCAGCAGCCTGAAGACGTTCTCGCGGGTGGACAAGGCTGGTGACTTCGGCGACTTTGACTTGAACGCCGGCATAGAGAGCACATTGGTAATCGCCTGGAACGAGATCAAATATGTATCAGAGTTGCGTAAAGATTTGGGAGAGATCCCCCATATTTATGCAAACGGCAGCGAACTCAACCAGGTAATACTGAACATCGTCATCAACGCGGCCCAGGCCATAGGGGGCGATTCCAAAGAAGGCAAGGAGGGGAAGGGCCTCATTGCCATATCCACTAGGCATGAAGGGGACCAGGTACTTCTTACGATACGGGACAACGGACCGGGAATACCCGAGTCCATCCAGAACAAGATCTTCGACCCCTTTTTTACGACGAAGGAACCCGGCAAGGGAACCGGCTTAGGCCTGAGCCTTTCGTATGACATCATCGTCAACAAGCATAAGGGCCAAATCTGGATAGAGTCGGAGCCTGGTACAGGAACCGCCTTTTATATTTCACTGCCCGTAGCGGGTCCAAATACCCTACAAAGCGGCCAAGAGATCTGATCTCGAACTAACGAGCCCCTTTACCGCGGGTCGTAGCTGCGCGCGCACCGCCTGAATGGGCTGAAAGATTAGATCCCAGGAATTGAAGCGGGAAAAGCGGCCCAAATGTATGCCGAAGCCCGACAGCAGTATGGCCGGGGCCAAGAGCGACCAGCCGGCGGTTTTGCCGAGGCTGCTCCGCAAAAGCCGGTGCATAATGTACATGGACAAGAGCCCCAGGTAGTGGCCCACGAAGGCGAAGGCCGCGTTCATGATGATGTCGAACCACAAAAGGTCAAGCTCGCTCATCCACTTTACCGCGGGCACGCCTAAGTTGCCGCGGCGTATGACATGGATAAAGTCGGTAAAGATATACGGCGCGTTGGGATAGAAGGCAAGCCAGGCTAAGAAGCTGCCTACTACCCAGGCCACGGCCCGCTTGCGCGAAGGGGCCATGGCGGTGCCCAGGGCAGCCCAGCCCACGGGCAGCGCGGCCAGCGCGAGATTCCACAAGAGAAAGCCCTGAGAGAAGCGTCCGGCTATGGCGTAGCGCAGGGACGCGCGCCTAGCCTAAGCGCCGGCCGCGGCGCATTATACATCGTTGACAGCGAAATCGCCGGAGCCCTATACTTAAGCCATGCCGGAGCTTCCGAGCGTCACATTACGGGCCAACGACTCGAAAGCAAAAGCCCCGGTATCGCCTGAAGAAACCCGCTCTATGGATGCAGGGAACCCTGAGCCCGCTGAGCCTAGCGTCTCCGCTATAGGAGCCAAGCTGAGGACGAGGCTCCCGACGGCAATAAAAGGCCTGGTTATGGGCGCGGCTGTACTCGCCATGCTGTTGCTGTTCCGGGTATACAGCTACCTGCTCTTCCATACCGTAGCGGAACTCTATAGCATCGTCATCGCGATAACCTACTTCGTCATCGCGTGGCACACGCGGGGCATAAACGAGAACCCCACCATCGCCACGCTCGGCATAGCCTATGTCTTCATAGCGATACTCGATACCTTCCATACCCTCGCTTTCACCGGCATGAATATCTTCCAGGGCTACGCCTTCCCCGCGAACCAACTCTGGATACTCGGCCGCTTCCTCGAGGCTCTAAGCCTAGCCAGCTTCAGCTTCATAACGCTCAGGGCTAAGCCGCGCCTGTTCGCCTTCCTAGCCTGCTATGTTCTCTATACCGCGGCGGGCCTGGCTGCGGTGTTCGTTTTCCGCTCCTTCCCCGTCTGCTTCGTCGCCGGCCAAGGCCAGACGCCTTTCAAGCTCGCCGCGGAATACTCCATAATCGCGATCCTTTCGATAGCCTCGATACTGCTATATCGGCGCCGCGGCCTTTATGCGCGGCCTGTGCACCGTAGGCTGCAAGTATCGATACTATTGACTATACTCGCCGAGCTGTCCTTTACCCTCTATTTCTCGAACTACGATTGGGCCAATATGACCGGCCATTTTTTCAAGATAGCATCCTTTTACCTCGTTTACCGATCTATAGTCGTTACCGGGCTCGAGCGGCCCCAGGAACTCTTCTACGCACGGCTAAGGCAAAGCGAGCAAGCCCTCCGCAGGGCAAACGCCACCCAGAACGCGATCATCTCTATCCTGTCGCACGACCTTAAAGGCCCCTTATCGGCGGTAAAGAACCTGGCTGAATCGGTATCCGGCGAGGCCGGCGCCTTTCCGGCTCAGGAAGAGCGGTTCATCGTCTCCGAAATAGCCCTCGCGGTAGGCAGATCCTTGGCCCTACTCGAGCGCACGCTCGAATGGGCCAGGGCCTCCAGCGGCGAGCTTGAACCGCATACCGAAGCCTTGTCGCTGTCCGAAGCCGCGGGCAGGGCTCTTGATTTTCTAGCAAATAACGCAAGGGAAAAGTCGATAACCCTCTTCTCGAGCGCGCCTGACGAGGCTCTGGTCCTCGCCGACCGCGACATGCTGGATTTTATACTTCGGAACCTTACCCAGAACGCCATCAAATTCACCCCGCCCGGCGGCGCGGTTCGCCTAAGCGCATGGCGCGAGGCTTCGAACTGGGTACTCGCGGTGGAGGACTCGGGCGTCGGCATGGACGAATCGGAGCTCGCCTCGCTATTCGCTATCGGCAAGCGCTTCCACAAGGCCGGTACCGCGGGAGAGCAGGGCACCGGCCTTGGGCTCGTCCTCTGCCAAGATTTCGCCGCTAAGATGGGCGGAAGCATTACGGCGGCGAGCGAGGCAGGCAAAGGCTCGATCCTTAGACTGAGCCTACCCAGCGCGGGAAAGCCTCAGCGCGGGTCGTAGCTGCGCGCGCCCCGGGTTACCAGGTAGAAGATGAGGTAGGTAAGGGCAATGAAGAACGAGAAAGCCAGGGAGAAGAGCACCGAGGCGGGCGACGAAAGGGTTTGGAAGGCGGCGCGTATGGCCTCCGTGGGCTGGAAGAGCAGGTCCCAGGAGTTGAAGCGGGAGAAGCGGCCCAAATGGATGCCGAAGCCCGACAGCAATATGGCCGGAGCCAGGAGGGACCAGCCCGCGGCCTTGCCGAAGCTGCTCCTTAAGAGCCGGTGCATAATGTACATGGACAGGAGCCCCAGGTAGTGGCCCACGAAGGCGAAGGCCGCGTTCATGATGATATCGAACCTCAAAAGGTCAAGCTCGCTCATCCAGGCTACCGCGGGCACCCCGAGGTTGCCGCGCCGGATAACATGGATAAAGTCGGTGAAGATATACGGCGCGTTCGGATAGAAGGCCAGCCAGGCTAGGAAGCTGCCCACCGTCCAGGCCACGGCCCGCCTGCGCGAGGAAGCCCTGGAGGCCATGGCCGTGCCCAGGGCGGCCCAGCCCACTGGAAGCGCGGCCAGCGCGAGATTCCATAAAAGAAAGCCCTGGGAGAAGCGTCCGGCTATGGCGTAGCGCAGGGCGACCAGCGCCATGAGCGACGAGAAGGCTAAGAGGATGATGACCAGCAGCACGGACGGACGCTTCATCGTTCGGGCTTTCCTAAAGCTCCAGCGACTTTTGCGCTATCTTGTCGCGCAGATACTCTTTAAAGGCCGAGAGCGCCATGGCTTCCAGCTGCCTGCCGTCGCGGAGGCGTACGGCCACGCTGCCCTCGTCGCGCTCCTTGGCGCCCACCACCAGCATGTATGGCACCTTCTGCCCCTGCGCGTTGCGTATCTTGGCGTTCATGCGGTCGTCGCTGAGCATGGCGGAGGCGCGGAAGCCCTCGCGCTTAAGCTCGGCGGCCACGTCCTTGGCATAGTCGGCAAAGTCCATGCCCACCGGTATGACGGCCACCTGCTCGGGAGACAGCCACACGGGAAAGGCCCCGGCGGTGCTCTCGATATACACGCCGAAGAAGCGCTCTATGGAGCCTTAGAGGGCGCGGTGCACCATGTAGGGCCGCTTCTTCTGGCCGTCGGCGTCCACGTAGCTCATGTCGAAGCGCTCAGGCTCGTTAAAGTCGAACTGTATGGTGGTCATCTGCCACTCGCGGCCTATGGCGTCCTTTATCTTTAAGTCTATCTTGGGTCCGTAAAAGGCGCCGCCGCCCTCGTCCATCTCGTAGGGCAGGTTTTCCTTGGCCACCGCCTTGCGCAGGCTCTCAAGCGCGGTATCCCAGCGCTCCTGCTCGCCCACGGATTCCTTGGGCTTGGTAGCCAGGTAGGCCTTGATATCGCTGAAGCCCAGGGTCTTCCACATGGACAGGCTGAAGCGCAGCACCTCGGCTATCTCGTCCTCTATCTGCTCGGGAGTGCATATGATATGGGCGTCGTCCTGGGTAAAGCCACGCACGCGCATGAGACCGTGGAGGGCGCCCGCGCGCTCGTAGCGGTACACGGTGCCCAGCTCGCCCCAGCGCAGGGGCAGGTCGCGGTAGGAGTGCACGCCGTTCTTGTATATGAGGATATGGAAGGGGCAGTTCATGGGCTTGGCGTAGTACTTGTCGCCGTCCATCTCCATGGGCGGATACATGCCTTCCTTGTAGAAGCCCAGGTGCCCCGAGGTCTCCCAGAGCCAGCTCTTGCCTATGTGCGGGGTAAAGAGGAGCTCGTAGCCGTTCTTGTAGTGCTCGTCGCGCCACCAGTTCTCAAGCTCCACGCGGAAGCGCGCGCCCTTAGGGTGCCAGTATATGAGGCCCGGGCCCGCTTCCTCGTGGGTGGAAAAGAGGTCCAGCTCCTTGCCGAGCTTCCGGTTGTCGCGCTTCTCCGCCTCCTCCAGCATCTTGAGGTGAGCCTCGAGCTCGGCCTTGCTCGAAAAAGCGTAGGCGTAAATGCGGGTAAGCATGGGCCGCTTCTCGTCACCGCGCCAGTAGGCGCCGGCTATGGAGCGCAGCTTGAAGGAATCGGGCCTAAGGTCGCGGGTGCTATCCACGTGGGGGCCGCGGCAGAGATCGCGGAAACTGCCCTGCTCGTATATGCTTATGGTGCCGTCTTCAAGGCCCTCGATAAGCTCTACCTTAAAGGGCTCATCGCCGAAGATCTTGAGCGCCTCGGCCTTGGATACTTCTACCCGCTTAAAGGCGGCGTTGGCCGCTATGATGCGGCGCATCTCCTTCTCTATGCCCGGAAGGTCCTCAGGCTGCAGGGGAACCGGGAACTGAAAGTCGTAGTAAAAGCCGTCGGCTATGGCCGGGCCTATGGCTACCTTGGTGCCCGGGTACAGCTTTACCACGGCCTCGGCCATGACGTGCGACAGGGAATGGCGTACGGTTTCTACGGGGTGTGCCATTCTGGTACTCCTAAAAAACGGAAAGGCCCCCGCGGCGCGCGCCCAAACGCCACCGCGCGCGGACGGCCGTCCGGCGTGTATGCGTAAGGACGAACTCCGTAGGGGCCCTTTAAAGCCCTTCGCTTGCCGACGACGTCGGAAGCGCGCGGAATCCGCGGTACCACCTTACTTCGGCGCCCGCGCTGTAGAAAAGCCGCGGAGGCCGCACTTGAAAAACGGCTGTGACGGGCCATACCCGGCGCCCATTACTGGCCTGCCATGCGCCGCCTGCTTTAGGCGGCGCAATCGGCGTTCACGAACGCGGCTCCGGAGCGGTTTTCAGTCGGTGCTTCGCCGGATCCCTTCCAGCCATGGGGACCCTCTCTCGTGACGCCGCGCTCCGCCTACTCTTCTCCATCAAAGCCTATGCGTACAATATGCCTCCGGGATGGGGAAAAGGTCAAGGGAGCGGGGGGAGGGAGGGGGGGCAACCAAAAGCGATCGCTATGCCATTACTGTATAACGCCGCTAACGAATAATCCCCCGAAGACGACGAGGCCGGTACCGAGTACCGTATAAAAAATCCTCGCACCGTTCCGCTTGAGCAATTTTACGAGCAGCCGCGCCTTCCTGTGCTCCATAAACCAGTCATAGTCTTTTATCGAGCAAAAGACGGAAAATATTCCAGCCGCGATAAAAATAAACCCCGCGTAATTCATTGCTCCCCCTCATACGATACATGTTCACTATTCGCTTCTTTCGTCCAGCTCGACGCGGCGGTGCATTACATACGACCAAAACAGTCAAAGCGGTATCAAGAAGCCTAATG
>JBFZES010000235.1:0-3504 GCA_041306725.1 Spirochaetaceae bacterium
ATGGTGCAGCCGTACCAGCAGCCGTCGGGCAGCTTCTGGCTGAAAAGCTTTTCCCACACCCAGCTGGCTATTTCCGGGCACTTTGGGTCCTGGCCGTAGTTATGGTTCTTGCTGGGCAAGAGGTCGTAGTCGTTCATGACCTCCATGAGGTGGGCGGTGCCCTGCTTGCGCATTTTGCACTGCTTGTCGTCGTTGACGATGATTTCCCTATGGAGTTTTAAGCCTATGCGCTGCACGGCGGCGGGGTCGGCCGCGTCATTGAGATTCTGGTGCACGCCGGAGAAGCGGCACACGAGGGCGCGTATCTTTTTGTCGCGGAGCACATGGCCTATGCCGCCGCGGCCCGCCTGCTTCACGCGTATTCCCTGGCGGCGCTTGTCGTAGAGGCTGAAGTTGAGCACGCTCATGGGGGCGTGGTCCGCGCCTCGGCCGGCGCTTACCACGGATACCGATTGCAGGTCCTTGGCGTCAGGCGTGCCCTCGTCCTTGGCGAAGGCATAGGTAAGCTCCTCGGCCAGGAGGTGGGTATCCTGCTGCAAAGCGGCGGGCGCCTCGTAGAAGCGCACGATGCCGGCGTTGGAATCGATGAACACGATGGTTTCGACCGTCGCTTTGCCCTGTATCTCCAGCGCGTCCCAGCCGCCAAACTTCAGGTAGGGGCCGAAATAGCCGCCTACGTTGGAGTCTATGGGCACGCCGGTCATGGGCGAGAGGCTCACGACGAGGCTCTTGCCCGAGCCGGGGTAATTGGTGTTGCCGCAGATGGGCCCCATGGCTATGACGATCTCGTTTTCAGGGTCGTTCCATTTGGTGGAGGGCTTGGTGGCGTCCCAGAGCAGCTTGAGGCCGAAGCCCTTGCCGCCGGTGAAACGCTTTTTCATGTCTTCGGATACGGGTTTCTCTGCGGCCTTTTTTGTGCCTACGTCAACGTGCAGGCTGCGCATGGCGTAACCGCGGTGCACGGCCTTGGGAGCGAAGCTGTATTAGGCTAAGAGCTTAAAGTCTTTCTTGTCGAACGCGCTCATTTACTTGCCCTCCTGTTTTCGTACGGCTTCTGCCACTTCGAAGGGCATGCGGGAGGCGGGGCTGTCTTCTTTTTCCGCTATCTCAAGGGCATTGGCGGGGCAGGTCTTTACGCAGGCGCCGCAGGCTATGCACTTGAAGGGCGTGGATTCGCCCGGGTAATAGCGCATGGCCCCGATGGGGCATACGGCCACGCAGGCAAGGCAGCCCACGCAGAGGCTCTTGTTGATCATAACCACGCCCTTGGCGTTTACGCTTATGGCCTGTACCGGGCACTCGGCCACGCAGAGCCTGCATTCCTGGTCGCAGGCTACGAGGTGATGCGAGCCCGGCGCGACGGGGAATACCTGTATACGGGATTTGGCCGGATCCTCTTCCTTGAAATACATACGCGAACAGGTGGCGACGCAATTGAGGCAGCCGACGCACTTGTCGTCATGCAGCTTTAGGTACTTGATCACGGTAGTAGACCTCCTTTTTAAGTCATGTATCGTGACGTGCAAACGTATACCGGCAGTGGGCTTAGCTGGAACCGAAACGCTGTTTCGATTGTTGAAACGTCATGCTGGCAATTAGTGTTTCAGTATACGATGTATGGGGCTTTTTCGCAATCAGGGAACGGTAGGGGGGCTATGAAACGAGGCGGCGCGCATGCGGGCTAACGCGGTACCGGCCGCCGAAAACAGAAATAGGAAGGCGCGGGCGAGACCTACTTAAGGCGGCGCCCGCGCCGTATCGTTAATCGGCTTCTTTAAAAACGGCCCGCGCGAGTTTAACGCTCGGGCCAAGGGCCGCGCGCAGTTCGGCCAGAGCCTCATCGAATTCGTCGACGCGCTCAAACGAGAGCATGGTGAAGTACTCGTCGGCATAGCGGTATTCGAATGTGCCGAGATACACGTAGGGCGTATCCTCGGGTACGGAAAAGCTCACGTTCAACGGAAAGTTTATGAACATGTTTGGGTGGTCGGCAAGGCGCACCTCGAAGCCCCTAAAGAGCATAGAGCGATCCTTAGGTATAGAGGCCTTCACGTAGCCGAACTGGTTTAAGGGGCCGATCTCGGAACCCGCACTCGCCGTATAACCGTAATAAGCGCCTATCCCCAAGTAGGCCTTGGTAACGGTCTCTCCGCGTTTTTTGGCGGATGCGTAGTTCTTAAAAAAATCTTCCTGCACGCCTGGCTGGAGTCGCACTTTTATGACGAGTATGGCCTCGTTCCGCTTCGGGGCGATAGGCTTGGTCTGCGCGAAAGCGCTTAAGCTGAGCGTAGCGAGCAGGGCCGCCGCGAGGCATAGTCGGTTCCTCATTTGCTTAACTCCTTTATGCGCGCCTCAATGAGGCCTTGCCAGGCCGTTCTCTTGAAATTGGGCAGGAGAGCCTTCAGCGAGCCAAGCTCATAGCCCTCGTCCTTAAGCTCATGTATGTCCCAAAGCTCGTACTCTGATTGCATACCGTCTGGGTTCTCATCGCGGCCGTACGCGTACGCGCCAACGTAGAGCAGGCCGGGCTTCTCCATACGGGGATCGTAGGGGTTCTTGCCCGCCACGCCGCGCTTATAATAGGTAATGCTGTTGCTACCGCGTTTTACGAACTCAATGAGCTTCCACGAACTGCCCACCGGCTGGGGGGTAAGAAAGAAGTAGCCGCTATTGCCGGCTGGCCGTATGGCGTAGTAGAGCGCCGCCTCATGCTCGGGATTGAGCTGGGCGAAGAGGGCGTTCTCCGCGGCGCCTTTGCCGAAGATCGTGTGGTAGCCAAGGTAGCCGTAGGCCAGGGTATGGGTATCGGGGCCGCCCAAATCCTTGGTGCTTATGCTGGATGGTCCGGCCGTGGCGCAGGAAGCCAGCGCCAGGGCCAAAAACGCGAGAGCCGGCGCTAAGGCCGATCGATGCTTCATAGGTATGCTCCTTTTCTATATAGCGACCGAAGTTGGACCATAGGTATACAGCCTTATTAATAGAAGCCGTAGCCTATGAACGCGCTTATGGCATCCATTTTCTTAGTGTTCCCGTCAAAGGGCTCCGCTATGCTTATTCGCGCGTATTCCGCGCCGAAGGACCAGGAACTGCCTGGAGGAGTCAGGTAGAGGCCTCCGCCCATCGACGAGAGGAAGCCCGATGAATCTGAATCCAGGCTTAGGGACATATTGAAGCCCACGGAAAACTTACCATAGGGCACTATGTAGAGCTCGCCGAATTGCAGGGGCAACTGCGCCGTCAGCCCCACGCGCGGCATAATAAAAGCGGCGCTCTTTTCTTCCATATCCCACGTGTCGTAATACTTGCTTTTGCCAAAGCCCATCTCGAAGTGCATATGGATAAAGTAGGAACTGAAGATATCGAGGGCCATGCCCAGGTTGCCCGCTATCAGCTGGTCGCCCCCGAGCTCAAAAAGAGCGCCTCCGGTAAAGGCGAAGTCGTAGGGGCTGACGAAGTCGAAGCCGCTTGCGCTGTTTTTCTTCTTTTCTGAGGCGGCCTCCGCTG
>JBFZES010000236.1:0-12593 GCA_041306725.1 Spirochaetaceae bacterium
AAAAGCTCGTGGGCGTGCGCTTTCAGGCCCCTGAGGCGGTCCAGTTCGCCGTGCCAGCCCTCGCGTATGAGCTTGCCTTCATTGAGCTGGGCAGAGGGCTCTGGATCGATGGCCTTGCGCGCGAGCTCTATAAAGGCGCTAGCCTTAGCCCGTTCGCCCTCCCGCCCCAGTATGGCCAGCACATCCCTGCCCGCGGCCGGCAGCCCGTCGTCGAGGGCAAGGGCCGCGGCGAGCGTATCGGCCGCGCCTATGATATCGCGGGCGTTGGCCTTATCCATGGATAGGCGCGCGGCGAGGCGCTCCAGGTCCAGGCAGGAGGCGAGCAGGCGCCGCGTACGCTCAAGGGAGCGCTGGTCTTTGTGCAGGGCCTCGACGGCGTCGAGCCTGGCGTTAATGCCTACGATGGATACGAGGGGCTGCAGGAGCCTGCGCCGCAAAGCCCGCGCGCCCATGGCCGTTTTGCTGTAATCCACGGTATCAAGGAGGGTATAGGAGCGCCCCCCGTCGCGGAGGTTTCGGTCTATCTCAAGATTCTTCTGGCTAGCCTCGTCGATGGCCACATGCTCCGCGTCGCCGGCGGCCTTGAGCGCGCCGAACTGGGCAAGGGTGCCGCGGGTGGAATCGCCCAGGTAATCGAGCACGGCCCCGGCCGCCGCCAGGGCCGCATCGTCGTCTTCGAAGCCATAGCCCTTGAGCGAAGCGCTGCCGAAATGCTTACGCAGGGATGCTCTGCCCTGGTCGACCGTAAAGCACCAGTCGGGCAGCTTATTCACCACCGGCGCGCCGTTTTCCTTGAGCATGGCGGCTATGCGCGGATCGTCCAGGGTGGACTGCCTTACCAGGAGCTCCCGCGCGGACAGCCTATACAGCTCGCGCCTGAGCCGCTCAAGGTCGCCCGCGGGAAAGGACGCGGCCCTGAACTCTCCGGTGGACGCGTCCGCCCAGGCTAAGGATAATCGCTCGGCTAAGAGGCCAAAGGCTACGAGATAGTTATTGGCGCGGGATTCGAGGAACTCCTCGTCTACGGCCGAGCCCGGCGTTATGAGCTCCACCACGCCGCGCTCGAGCACGCCCTTTGCCTTGCCTGGCGCGCCGAGCTGCTCGCACACCGCCACTTTCTTCCCGGCGCGAAGGAGCCTGGCTATATAGCCGCGGGCGGCGTGGTGGGGAACGCCGCACATGGGCGCGTCCTGCCTATGGGTTAGGGTAAGGTTTAAAAGCGCGCTTACCTCTATGGCGTCCTGATAGAACATCTCATAAAAATCGCCCAGGCGAAAGAAGAGTATATCGTCCCGATGGCCGGCCTTGATGCGTTCATATTGTTCGAGTAGCGCTAGCTGTTCCGGCATTGCGGTTGCATTATACGGTAACATGGATTAGGATACAATCTATGCCTATAGCGGGCACAGCGATTTTCGAGGTAGGCGTCGGTGGAAGAAGCTTTATTGCTAGCTGAACAGGACAACACCATCTTTATACGGGCCGTAGGCCATATAACGGCCAATAGCTGCGCGGACCTTAAGGCGCGCGTTTTCGAGCGCATCGAATCTAGCCCCGTCATCGACAATCTCTACGTGGATTTATCCGCCTGCGAATACATGGATTCGACCTTCATGGGCCTGCTCGTGGGCTTTAACAAGCGTTTCCTGCGCGTTGCCGAGCGCCCCATAACCATACTAAGCGCGACCGAAACCTGCACCAAGCTGCTTAAGACCATAGGCATAGCGCGCATGGTGGTCATGAGCGACGATGCCGTAGACTTTCCAGAGGGCATGGAGGCGGTAGGCGGCGCGAAGGCCGACGCGAGCTTCCTTCTTTCGGCCCATGAGGATCTTATCGAGCTATCGGAAGAAAACGAAAAGCGCTTCTCGGCCCTCCGCTCGGTATTGGCGAAAGAGCTTGAAAAGCGCCCTGACAAAGAAGACCGCCCGCGCTAAAGCGCTCGACGGCCTAGCCGTTCGCCGGCCTAGCGGCTGCCTACCAGCGCCTGTATCACCTTATCCGTTATGTCGACCATGGGGCTGAACCACAGCACCGACGTGCCCATGGCGTCCACGTTCCGCACCGACAGGACCAGAGAGTACCCTTCAAACTCGGCCGTGCTCTGGATGGTCCTGAATAGGAGCTGGGCGAAGCTCTCGGACTGCGACAGCGAATTAGCCTTATCGTCGAGCTCAGTCTGCTTGATGCGTATATAATCCTGCAAATACTGCAATTTTTTCTTCATAGAGTCGTCCAGCAGGCGCAGCCCTTCCGTATCGCCCGCGCGCTGCAGCTCGAGCCTGCGGCTTTGCAGGGCCTTAATCTCGTCCTGCAGGCGGGTAATCTCGTTCTGGACGCGCTGCTTTTCGTCTTCGAAAGCGCGCACGGCCTGCGAATCCTTATAGTAGGTAAGGTATACCTTCTGCATATCGATAACCGCGACGCGGGTTATCTGCTGGGCGAACAAAGCCCCAGCGGAGAACAGTAAAACCAGAATCATGGCGCTTAATCTTTTCATGCCTATCCTCCGCAGGCGGCCCGCTCTCGCGGCCGCCTTGATCGCAACTAGTTTAAGGGCTGGGTAATGCTCAGCACGAAATCCCACGCGCCGCTGGGATTGGCCCAGCTAAGGCCATCCGAGCCCGCGTAGAACGATTTAGCGAAGTAGAGCCTGAAGGGGAACTGCGGTATGGCGAAACGGAGGCCCATGCCGAAGCTGAAGGCGAAATTCTCGGCGCCAAGGTCGCTCCAGTCGGTGCCGCCGTCTAGGGTGCCCGTTTCCTCGACAACATCCTTAATGTTAAGCAGGCCGCCGTTTTGGAGCAGCGCCTCAGCGTCGAAGAACGCGTCGAAGGACAGCACGCTCTTGACGACGGGCACGCGTATCTCAAGCCAATTCTCCCAGAGCCCTATGCCCGGATAGTTGTAGAGCCTATTCCAGCCGCGGCCTATGAAGGTGCCGTCCACGCGCAATAGCTGCGCGTCGCTGGCTTGCACCTCCGTCATGCCGAACCAGGGCAGCAGCGCGGAAAAGCCGCTATGCGCGCCGAGCACGGCCTTGAGCGGCAGGACGTCGAAGAGTATCTGATCGAGCAGCGTTACGTAGCCCTCAAGCTTGGTGTCGGAGCGGACATACTTTGACTGCTCCGAAGCGAAGAAACCGGTAAGGCTGAGGCGCTGGCTCGCGTAATAGCCGCTTGAAGGGTCGTACCACAGGTCGAGCCCGTTCAGGAAGGCGCGGGCATAGAGGGTATTCGAGGGCAGCCAGGTATTCAGGTTATCGCTTATGTCGCTGTCGAAGGGATTGCTGAGCTCGTTCTCATAGGTCTTGTTATTGAGCCCTATGATATAGCCGCCGCCCACGCCAAGGTCGCCAAAGCTGAGCTTGAAGGTATAGCCCGTGGAAAAGCCGAGGCTGAAGGTCCAGGTATCGTAGTCCATGAGGCTTTCGCTGGGTGGGGTATTGCCGGCCGCCTTATAGTCCTCCCAGGTGGCATAGGGGTCCGGGACGCCGTTAAAATCGTTATCGGTGGCGGTGGGCTGCGCGGAATGCTTAAAGGAGAAATCCACGCCGCCTGACCAGCGCTGGTCCATGAGCCAGTTTTCCCTGAAACCTAAGGTGATATCCTGGGTATCGGGCGAGATATTGAGGCCCACGGACAGGGTCTGGCCGTTGCCCATGAAATTCCTGTCGTTCCATTTTACCAGGCCGACGAGGGGAAACTTGTCCTTGTCGGTGCCCGGCACGTAGGACACGCCGAACTGTATGTCCGCGGTACTCTGCTCTTCCACGTTGATGACCAGCACGACATAGGGCTCCACGCTGCCCTGCTCGTATTCGGGATTCAAGGCGGAGAAGTACTGCAGGTTATAAAGGTTTTTAAGCCCCTCCATGATCTTGGCCTTGGAGAAGATATCGCCGTCCCGTATGGGGATCTCGCGGCGCAGCACGGGCTCCTTGGTCTTCACGTTGCCCCTGAACACGACGCGCTCGATGAGGGCCTGCGGGCCTTCCCGTATCTGCAATACATAGGATATGGTGCCGCGCTCCTCGTCCCGCGAGGGAACGAGGTCGAAGGCGTTGAAGATGTAGCCATTGTCGTAGTACAGGTCGGCGGCGCGCGACTGGTCCTCCATGAGGCGCTGGTAGTTGAGCACGGCGCCAACCCTCTGGCGCACCTGCTTGCCCAGCTCCTCGGAGCTGTACAGGGTATTGCCCTCAAAGCCCATGCCGCCGTAATTGTAGCGCGAGCCTTCGGCTACGATAAAGCTCAGGCTTAGCTTGCGCGTGCGTCCGTCCGCCGTGTCCTCATTGCGCTGAACGTCGGTAACCTTGGCGTCTATATAGCCCCGTTTCTTATAGTAGAGCTCGAGCGAGCTTATGCTATCGGCCAATTTAGCCTCGCTAAACTCGCCGGACTGGAACAGGGCTTTTTCTTTAAGGTTAATGTCGCCCTTGAGGGCCGCCGCGGAAAAGGCGCTGGCCCCCTGGAATTCTATGCGTTCGACTATGTTCTGATAGCCTTCTTCCACGCTGTAGCTAATATCGACGCTGCCGTCGGCTCGCCGAGAAAAAGAGGAACTCACCTGTATGTCGGTGTAGCCCTTGCGCTGGTAGAGTTGCCGTATGGCTATCTCGTCAAGCCGTATGCGCGATTCGTTAAAAATAGTCTTGGGCTTGATGGTCGCCTCTTCGAGTATTTCCGAAGACCTGAGCCCCTGATTGCCGCTTACCGTGACCGAGGCCACGGCTGGCCGCTCTTTTACCTTGAAGAGCACGACGAGGGTGCCGTAAGCCGCGTCTCCGGGTATGGCTTCCGGCAGGATCTCAGTGAAGTAATCCAGTCCGTATACGCGGGCGAGCAGGCTGTCGTAGAGCTCGTCGCTGAATTCCTTGCCCTTAAAATCCTTGATTATGCCTTCAAGGTCCGTGCTCAAAACGACCGTCAAGCCCTCAAAGCGTATATCTTTGATAGTCTTGCCCTTGTACCAATCATCCGCCGGCTGCGCGAACGCGGCGGCCATGGCCACGAGCAGAAGCATTCCTAGGGTTACTATGCGTTTCATTCTAATTGCCTTCCTCACTAAAGGGGGATTCTCCAATAAAAAGAGAACCGGTGATCGGTTACAAACAAGTCATCCGGATTTTCCGGTTTAAAGCTCCAATTGAACAAAAAGTGCGGAGTTTTCCACTCCAGGCTGATTTCGGAGTCTAACCCCAAAGTCGGCTCGCTAGCAATAGCTTCCTGTTGGAGCTGCAGGAGAAACTGCAGGTACAGCGATTCGCCGAAATATTTGCCCGCGGTTATAGCGCTGTTATCCAGGTAATCCGACAGTCCGGGGCTGCCTACGCCGCCGGCCAAGCCCGAAAGGTCGTATAGCCAGCGCTGGAGCAGCTGGGTACGTATGAAGAACAGGTCAAGGCCCAAGAGCTGCTGTATATTGCGCTCGAAGAGCGACACGAAGTTGAGCTGGGGCAAGAGGTCGCTGTTTTCCACGACGGCTTGGGCCAGATTGGGCCTACCCTCCTCATCCAAGGCTAAGAGCTCGCGGCCCAGCAGCTGTATGATATCCGACTCGGCGAGCCCAGGCACGGACTCGAGGCGAAAGGCCAGCTGGGACATGCGAGTCTCGTCGGCCCGCACGATAATGAGCACCGGGCCGTTTTCGTTCCTGCTGCGGGTTTCCGCCTCCAGGCTCATGATGGGGTCGAAGGAATCCCTGTTCTCATTAAACTCTATAAGCGCGCTCTTAAGGTAAAAGTTACGCTGGATATAGAATACGGAGCCGCCCCGCAGCCTTGCCCTCCCTTTGAGCGAGAAATCGCCCGTGGAGCCGGAGAAGGCCACGGAGAGCCTGCTCGAAGGATCGGTCTGCCCGTATACCAACGGCAGCCGCTTATCGGGGAAGTACACCCTGACCCCTTTGCCGAAGCTTAAGTCCAGGCTTATGCTAAAGCCGTAGGGGTCGCCCTCCACCTCTTGCTCGGAGGCAAGGTCGGTGGTCAGCACGATATCGCCTTCCTGTATGGCTACGCTGCCGCTTAATACGACCGCCTGTTCGCTGAGCAGTATGGAAAGCGTAGGCTGCGCGCCGCCCTCTATATCGAGGCCGAGCAGCTTGGTGCGCAAGGGCACGAGGCCCGTGCCATCGCTCTTGACGTCTATGCGCATTTCCGAGGGTATCCAGCCACGTATGGTAGCGTTGAGGCTTGCGCTCAGGCTGGCATCCGCGCAGCGTAGCCCGGACTGGTTAGTTTCCATGGCCCTGCCGGTAAAGTAGAGCGGCGCTTCCAGCGGGCCTATGGGCTCGCCCACGAAATCAGGCACCGTCAGGTAAAGCTTTTCGAAGTTGAACGTGCCCTCAAGCTCGGGGTCGGCGGGATTGCCGCGTATCTTGAGATCGCCAAAGCCCTTGCCCGACGGAGCCTGTATGATCCCGGTATCGAGGGCCCGAAAAAGAAAGTTCATGTCGAGAACGATGTCGCTGGCATCGAGGCTGATCTGATCTTCCCGCAGGGTGCCCTGCACGAGGAGCGAAAGCGGCAGGCTCTTGGCGAGGCTAGCGCGGAGCTCGCCCGTGGCCGCGTAATCGACGCTTATTTCGCCAAGGGCGCCCATGCGGCCCCGCAGGCCGCCGTTTTCGAGGGCCAGCGAGAAAGGCCACGCAGCCTGCAAAGACCCATCCCAATAGAAATCGTCGATCGTGCCGCTTATGCCGTAGCGCGGCGGCTCGGCTTCCGCAGGCGCGTTAGCGGCGGGACGGGGAGCTGAGCCTGAGCCGCGGGCGGAGAGGCGGCCCCGCGCGTCCGCCATACCCAAGGCAAGGCTAAACCCGCCTTCCAGAACCAAGTCCAGGCTCTTCATGTCCAGGCTCGCGCGGAGGCCGCTGAGCTCTTGGGCGGCAAAAACGAGCACGGCGTCGCGCAGCTCAAGCTTCGCGTTATCAAGGCTTCCCGCCCCAGCAGCGTACGGCAAGCTATCGTCCCGCCTGCCGGGATTCAGCGCGAAGGTAAATTCGGCCTGCGGTTCCTCATACCTGCCCCGCGCCGACAGCTGGGCATCGAGCCTGCTCGCCTTGAAGGGAAGGTCAAAGCGGGCCAAAGGCGCGGCGACTATTGACGCCTCCAACTCGAAGGCATCGGTACCCGCCGTGCCGGATAGTTCGTAGCGCTCGCCCTGTTCATTGCCGATAAGCGCGCTCAGCCCGAGGCCGGCGCCGCCGGCGGAAGGCCAGGATAGCGTGGCTGAGCCCTCGAGCGCGGACACGCGGTCGCCTATGCTGAGCGAGCTCAGCCGCCCCCCGGCCTGGCTGAAGCTTCCGCTCATGCTTAAGCGAGGCCATCGGGATGACGCAAGCGCGGCCGGCTCGAGACTGAGCTCGCTTAAGTCCACGCTCCAGGCATCGGCCGATGAGAAGATACCCGATGCCGCGGCGCTCAAGAGGAGGCGCTCTTGGCCTATAGGAAGCGGCAGGCCTAAGAGCTCCAGGCGAAGCTGGGTAAGGGCATCGCGCCTGCTGCCGCTAAGCAAGAGGCCATAGGAGCCTTCAACGCTCCAAAAATCGGCGTTTAGTTCTCCCCGCAGCGCGTAGGGTATGCCCTGCACGCTGAGGTCAGATAAAAAGGAGAGCTTTCCGCCGGAAGAGAATTCTAAGAGGGCGCTCGCGGACAGCGAGTAGGAGCCGATAGAGGCTTCCGCGCTCCGGATCTCCAGCCGCTGGGCATTGCCCGCTAGAGATACTAGGCCGAAGGCGGGGCTAAGCGCGTCATGCGTAAGGAGTATATTGGAAGAACTGTAGGATAGCGTGGCGAAGTCGCTAAAAAGGCTCAGGTCGGCGCTCACGCGCAGGCCGGCGAACGCGCCGGCTAAGGCTTGCGAGCCTGAGCCAAGGGCGAGCGCCGCGAATCGGCCTACGTAGCTAGTATCTACATGGACGCTGGCCTCTATATAGGGCTCGTCGCCCATGCTCGCCTGGCCTTCGACGAGCAGGCGGGGCAGCGCGTATTCGCCGAGGATTTCACGGGCTTCCGTAGCCGTTCCCCGAATGGCGAAGCTATCCGCGTCCGCGCCTTGCCTGTCGGGCAGGGCGGCGTCAAGGAAGAAAGCCAGCTCTCCCTGAGCTAGGTCAAGGGAGAGGCCCAGATCCTGTATAAGCCGTTCGCGGCCCCTTTGCATGACCAGGTCTATCCCTGGCGCGTAGGCGAACCAGGAGCCGCCCTGCCCGTTCAAGTCCAGCTCCATCTCCGCGCTAAGCCCGTCGCCTAAGACCTGGCTGAGCGCGAGGCTGCCGGTAGCGCTTATATCGCGAGGGTAGAGCTCTCCGTCAAAGCGCAGGCTCGTCGCCCCGTTCCGTAGGGATGCTTCCTCTACGCGTATGAGACTTGAATCGCCCGTGGCCTTAAGGCGCATGAGGGCCTCGCCGCCAGGCAAAGCCAGAGGCAGGGCGGCGTTCAAGTCTAGCTCGGCGGAGCTGCCATCGATGGTGAAATCCGTGGAGAACGTAAGGAGACCGCTATAGCTGTTGCCCAGCCAAGGCAGCAGTTCCGCAGAAACGTTGCGCGGCCTGAGCAGGTTTAGAGGGGAAAAGCCCCGCAGCGCCGCGTCGACGACGAGTCGAGCCTGATCGAGATCATAGCTGGCATTGAAGCGCTCAAGGCCGCGGACGCCTGAAAGCGTCGCCTCTATGGCGCTGCCGTCATAGTTGGCTAAAAGCCTCAGGGGGCTGAGCCTGCCAAGCTCTGAATCGGCGGAAAAGGACGCGGACAACAAGGCCCGCTCGCCGCCGCTGGCTATGGTAGCGCTCAAGGCCAGCGGAAGCTCAAGCGTTCGCACGGGGAAACGCCCCTGGCTATCGTTCGCTTCCACCATGCCCGCCAGGCTCAGCGCCAGGGAGCCATCCTCGGCAAGGAGGAGGTCGGCCCTGCGCAGGCAGGCCTTGATAGCGGGCAGCTCTTTGGAAGAGATCCGTATCGTAGCGTCGCGGACTTCGAATTCCATGCGGCTTGAGCGGGGCTTTCCGCCGGTAAAGGCGCTTTCGAGCCCAATCTGCGGGCTTTGAAGCCTATCGAGCAGGGCTTGTATGCGGGCAATGAGCGGGAAGTCCAGCTCAGCGTCCAGCTCTGCCTGTAAACCTTCCAGGCGCACGAGGCTGAGGCTGCCCTTGCCTAGGATGAGTTCCGGCAGCGCATAGCTCAGCCGCAGCGAGCGTAGACGAATGAGTTCGCGCCCTCCATGGCTTATCCGAATTTCCCTAAGCTGAGCGCCTTGCATGATTGAAGGCGAAGCGTCCTCGAAGGAGAGCGTGAGCCCAAGCTCATCCAAAGGCGGACGCAGGGCGCGTTCCACGTAGTCCTTCATCGACGAGCGCGCCATATCCGCTAAGCGCGCGGCGGCGAAGGCCCAAGCGCCGCAGCTTAAGAGCGCGAGGGCGAGAAAGAGCGGAAACAGCGGCTTTACCTGGGGCTTCACGGATTAACAGTAGCACAGCCAAGCGCCTTGCGCCATACGAAGCGCCCGTTTACGCCCTTGCGCAGGGCCGCCGCGCGACGGTATGCTCCAAAAACCATGAGCAAGGCGTACGCTATACTGAACAATTTTATCGTATTTGAGGGCGTGGACGGCTCTGGCACGAGCACGCAGCTCGCGCTGCTCGGCGAGAGGCTGCGCCGAACGGGAACGGCGGCGAGCCTGTCGGCGGAGCCGACGAAGGGTCCCATTGGCCGGCTTATACGGGAAGCCCTCGCGGGCAGGACGCCCCTGGAAGCGGAAACCGTGGCAAGGCTCTTCGCGGCCGATCGCGGCGAGCACCTGAACGGCGCTGGAGGCATACGGGAAACCCTCCAAGCGGGCGGCATAGCCGTAAGCGACCGCTACGTTTTTTCATCGCTGGCCTACCAGGGCCTCACCTGCGGGGACGAGCTGCCCGCGGCCCTCAACGCGCCGTTTCCCCTGCCCGAGCTCCTGCTCTTCTTCGACATACGGCCCGAACTGTCGCTGGCGAGGCTCGCGGGCCGCGGCGAGCGGGATATATATGAAAACGAATCCTTCCAGGCGCGGGTAGACCGCGCGTATCGCGACGTTATAGCGGCCTACCGGGATACGGGCATGCGCATTGCGATCATAGACGCGTCCGGAACGGTGGACGCAGTGCATGAAGAGCTGTGGCGAGCGGTCGAGCCCATGGTTTCTCGAAGGGCGCGCGGATAATCGCGGCCGGGGCCTCAACAATAGTCCTTCCCGCTCCGATATACTAAGCATGAAGAGGATAGCCCTGCTCTGCCTGCTCCTCGCGGCAGCGGCCATAGCACTGCCCGCCTACCCCGTATATTTCAAAGAGCAGTACTATCGCCTCTACCATCAGCACTACATACAGTATCCGGACGACAGCATAGAGAACATTTACTGGCTCGAGCAGGCCCGCAAGGCGGACTTCGCCAATCCGCTCTACGCCATGGCCAAGATACGGGACCAGAAATTCTGGGAACGCTACCGTTACCTGTTCAATATGCACATAGAGCTTAAGCTCATCGAGCAGCACCTCGCCCTCGGATCCAAATTCGACAAGCAGGTGGCCTACTTCTACAACGCCCCCTGGAAGGAAGAAAACCTCGAGAGCCTTAAGATAGCGGAGAGCGCGTACCGGGCGGCGCTTGCCTATTGGGAAAGCGCGCGGGACTGGGCCCAAAAGGCGAACGCCCTGCGCTGGACCCTGCTGCCGGAAGTTCAGTATTGGATCGACGAGGCCTACCGCATAGAGACGGGGGACTTGGACTACGAACGCATTATAGGGCGCCAGCTTGAGCGGCTTGGGCGGGTACGCGCAAGCTTCGAGGCTATGGACGCCAACGGCTATTAACCAGGGAGCGAACGCATGAACTATCGCATAGACGAAATGATATCAGAGGAACGCCTTGCCCTCCGCGTTCGGGAGCTTGGGGCCGCTATAAGCGAGCACTACCGCGACACGCCCTGCCTCATCATGGTGGGCCTCTTGCGCGGCTCCTGCGTATTCCTCTCGGACCTCTGCAGGCAGATTAAGCTGCCGGTAAACCTCGACTTCATGACCGCGTCAAGCTACGGCTCGGCCATGAGCTCAAGCAGGGACGTGCGCATACTGAAAGACCTCGACGACGATATCCAGGGCAAGGACGTGCTCATAGTCGAAGACATCATAGACACCGGCTATACCCTGGAGAAGGTGCGTCAGATACTATCCCTGCGCGAACCCAAAAGCCTGGCCATATGCACCCTCCTCGATAAGCCCAGCCGCCGCGAGGTGCCGGTGCCGGTGGAATGGGTGGGCTTTCCCATACCCGACGAATTCGTGGTGGGCTGCGGCATAGACTATGCCCAGCACCACCGCAACCTGCCCTACATAGGCAAGGTCGTGCCCCTCGATTAGCGTATGAGCATGGCGTCGCCGTAACTGAAGAAGCGGTAGCGCTGGCGCACCGCCTCCTCGTAGGCCGCCAATATACGCTCCTTGCCCGCGAAGGCCGACACCAGCATGAGCAGGGTCGATTCGGGCGTATGGAAATTCGTAAAAAGGGCGTCGATGGACTTGAAGGCATAGCCCGGATAGATAAAGATGCGCGTGGAGCCCGGGCCGGCCTTGAGCCCCGCGTCCGTCCAGGCGCTCTCTATGGTCCTCACGCTGGTAGTGCCCACGGCCAGCACGGTCCTGCCTTCGGCCTTGGCGCGGTTCACCGCCATGGCCGTATCCTCGGGTATGCTGTAATCTTCCTGGTGCATCAGGTGATCTTCCACGCTCTCCGCGCGCACGGGCATGAAGGTGCCTAGGCCCACGTGCAGGGTTATGAAACGCAGCTCCACGCCCCGCGACCTAAGCGCTTCCAAGATAGCCGGCGTGAAGTGCAGGCCCGCGGTAGGCGCCGCCGCCGAGCCCTCCTGGCGCGCGTACACCGTCTGGTAACGCTCGGCGTCCTCCAGCCGGTCGCCGCGGCGTATATAGGGCGGCAGGGGCAGGTGGCCGTTGCGTTCCAGGTACCCGTCGTCTATTTCCTTGGAGAGAAGAAACAGCCTTTCGTCCGGCCTGGCCTCCAGCACCTCGGCCTCAAGGCCCTCGGGCAGCGACAGGCGCTTGCCCGGCGTCTGCTTGGCCATGCGCGTGGTCATGGCCGCCCAGAGCCGCTCGCCCTCGCGCCTGAGCAGGAGGATTTCCACCCTGCCGCCGGTGGCGTTCGCCGCGAAGAGCCGGGCGCGCCGCACCTTAGAGTCGTTGAACACCATGACCGTGCCCGGCGCGATAAGCTCGGGCAGGGCCGCTACCATTGAATGGCTAAGCGCCCCCGTGACCCGGTCGAGGAGAAGGAGACGCGAGGCGCCGCGCTCTAGGCTGGGCTCCTGGGCTATAAGCTCGTCCGGAAGGCTAAAACTGAAATCCTGCGTCTTCATGCTTGTGCTTGTATCCTAAATGCTGGTATGCAAGAGGCGTGGCCACGCGCCCGCGGGGCGTGCGCATAAGGAAGCCCGCCTGTATCAGGTAGGGCTCAACGTAATCCTCGCGGGTCTCCACGCTTTCGTTCGTGGATACGGCCAGGGTATCGGCGCCCACGGGGCCTCCGCCGAATTTCTCTATGATGCTCTTGA
>JBFZES010000237.1:0-2809 GCA_041306725.1 Spirochaetaceae bacterium
CGTCGCTCCCGCAGCTACAGGGCATGGAATTTGCCTCCATCCAGATAGGACTTGACTTGGTCCTTGGTAAGCACCTTGCCGACGCTCTTGACCACGCCGTCTATGGCCAGGGCCGGCGTCATCATGACGCCCATTTCCATGATATCGTCGGTATCGCTTACCTTGACTATCTGCGCGTCTATGCCGAGTTCCGCTACCGCCTCGCGGGCATGCTGTTCAAGCAGCTTGCATTTAGGACAACCCGAACCCAGTATCTGCACCTTCATAGAAACCTCCTATAAGCGCCTTGATATGCGCAGATCAATCAATGAGCGCGGCCTCTGCATAGAGGCGCTCGATTTCTTTATTCGGCAGCATCGCCTTGATGGCAAAACCTATGATGATGATTCCAACGATATCGATGGCCAGCCGGGACAGGGCGAACCTGGGCCCGAGCGCCGCTATCTCGAAAAGGAGCATCGGTATTTTGGTGGTAGACCAGGCGCCTATGAAAATAAGGATATTCATGAGGCTCGCGCCTTTCTTCATAAGCATGGCCGCGACGGGAAAGGCTCCGTAGAGCGGTCCCGCCGCGAACGAGCCCAGGAGGAACGCGAGGACCGGTCCTTTAAATCCCGCGCCCGCGCCCATGTACTTGATCATCTGCTGCCTGGGCACCCATACATCGAGGAGCCCCAGGAGTATGAAAATAGGCGGTATGACGAGGAGCATGGTCGTCGCCTGGAAGGCTATCGACGCTAAAGCTTTATCGCGCCATACGGGGAATACCAGTATAAAGGCGACGAAGGCGATGGCCGCCATGATCACCCCGGTATAGCGTTTCAGCGCTTTTTTCATAAGGATACCGCCCATCCAACGAACACCGCGGCGACCAGTGAGAAAATGAAGGCCAGGGAATTGCGGGCTATAGCCGCGCGCTTCCCGAAGTATTTTATTTCCATCGGCAAGGTAACGACGCCTACCATCATGAGGCTCGATACGAAGGCGGCTATCTGCGTGACCCCCGCTCCGCCCTCCAATAAGGCCGCGGCCGCGGGAAAGGCGACGAAGCCGGGTATCAGCGTTATGGCGCCGATAAGGGCCGCGCCGAGCACACCCCATACGCCCGAAGCCGAGCCTATGAAGCGGGATACCGTATCGGTGTCCAGTACCGCCAACGTCACGGCGACTATCGCGAGCACGATGAGAAACTGCGGCATTATGCCTTCCAGCGCCTTAAGGGCTTTTTTTAGGGCAGTGGCCGTTTTTGTTTTATCCTTGAAAAAGGAAAGCGCCAAGGCGCCGCCGGCGATCAGGTAGAGCAGTATGGTATCCATGACATCCTCTTGTTTCAAATTATGGAAACAATGCACAAACTTGTCAAGTATCAACTTGACAAATGTTTCAAAACATTGCAACATTTACACTATGGATGAACAGTCGCGGCGGCGCTATGGCTTAAAAGCTGATATGTTTAAAGCACTGGCGCACCCCATGCGTATCTTTATGCTGGATAAGCTTAAAGAGCGGCACTGGTGCGTGTGCGAGCTCGCGGCGGAAGTGGGCATAGACAAATCGGTAGCTTCCAAGCACCTGTCGCAGCTTAAGGCCGCCGGGCTCATAGACGACGAAAAGCGCGGTACCCTGGTGGAGTACCGCCTCGTGGCCCCCTGCATATTGGATATGGCCGCCTGCGCGGAAAAGACGGTGCTGGAGAACCAGCGCAAGAAATTCGGCCTTACGCCGTCCTGACCCCGCCCTGAGTGGCGGGACCGCCCTTGGCGCCCTGCTTTAGTTGTAAGCCTTCCGCAGCGTCTCGTCGGCGAGCGTAGGTGCTAGGATGCCCTTCCACGCGCCGTCCTTCCAGGTGCCAAGCTGCCCGTGCAGCAGGTAATACTTTTCCGGTATGGGGTGCGTGCCTATGACTACCTGAACCTGGTAGCGCGCCTCAAGGAAGCGCTTGAAATACTCGATATGCGGGCAGGGCGGATAGCCTACCACGAAACCCGTCGCCAAATGGATGGCCTCTACGCCGTTCTTAAGCATTTCTTCGCCCGCGTACTCTATGTTGCCGCCGGGGCAGCCGCCGCAGCTCGTGTAGCCCACGAGTTCAAGCTCATCCTGCCCATAGATAGAAAAGGCGCCCTCGCGATTCTTGAGCGAGCGAAAGCACTTGCCGCCCGCGCAGCCCTTATACCGATCGCATATGATGATTCCGATTTTTTTCGCGCCTGCCATAGCCGCCCCCTGCCTGTAGAGGATACTAAACCCGGCCTAGGTTATTGTCAAATGCCCATTAGCGCGAAGGTGCGACTAAGGGCGGGCCTAAAAGCCGCGCCTCACGACAGAGAAACGCGGCCTTTAGCCTGCCGGGCGGATTCCCTTGGCCACATACATGGCCGGTCCGCCAAGATCTTCTATGACATCTCCTACCAGGGCCGCGTCCAGGCCACGCTCGCGCATATCGAGCAGGCAGGCCTGGGCCTCGTCCGCCGGTATGGCGGCGAGCAGCCCTCCCGAGGTCTCGGGCATGAAGAACAGGGCCTTGAAGGTCCCGTCCAAGCCATCTGCAAAGCGCAGCTTAGGCTCGTAGAACGAGCGGTTGCGCACGGCGCCGCCGGGCAACTGCCCCTTGGCCACCATTGCGTACGCGCCGTCAAAGTAGGGCAGGCTGCCCGCGTATATGCGCAGGGCTACCTTACCCTTTTCCGCCAGCTCAAGGGCATGGCCGGCGAAGGCAAAGCCCGTCACGTCGGTGCAGGCCCGCGCGCCGTGCCTGCGCAGTGAGTGCAGGGCATCCCGGTTCAGGTTCTTCATCGACGCTATGGCC
>JBFZES010000238.1:0-5767 GCA_041306725.1 Spirochaetaceae bacterium
AGTCCTTAAGCCTCGATAGCGGCGACTGGATCAGTACGCCAACCCCGGATAATGCCCCTCCACTCACCGATTTCAACCAGATCATCCTCTGGTCCGGTCAAACCTACTAGTATCGCATTTCAGCCGCGATATAAACCGTCCCCTAGACTCCCCCCCGTATTTACTCTTAATTTACGCGAATTTACTGTAATAGAACGCTAATACACTTGCTCTTTGCGTCCTTTTTTCCGTATTTTATACGGCAAGTGCGCGGGGTAAATCCGCCACATAGAAAGCGGCGTTCCTGCCGGCCTAGAGGGCGGACGGGAGCGCGCGAAGAAGGAGCATACATGGGCATCGTAGAATTGACGGACGTAAAGAAGACCTACCTCTTGGGCAAGGTCGAGGTGCCGGCGGTAAAGGGCGTCACTTTTTGCATAGAAAAGGGCGACTTCATATCCATAGCCGGCCCGTCGGGCTCGGGCAAGACCACCATACTCAACATGGTAGGCTTAGTGGACCAGCCGACAGACGGCGAGGTGTACATAGACGGCAAGCCTACCAGCAAGCTTAAGGACGCCGAGCTTACGCGCTTAAGGCACGAGACCCTGGGCTTCATTTTCCAGTCCTTCAACCTGATACCCGTGCTCAACGTATGGGAGAACATAGAATTCCCGCTGCTCCTGGGCAAAACCCGCGTAAGCAAGGCGGAAAAGGACGAGTGGATAGACCACCTGATCGAGGAGGTGGGCCTGGCCGACTGGCGCAAGCATAAGCCCAACGAGCTTTCTGGCGGCCAGCGGCAGCGCGTGGCCATAGCCCGCGCCCTGGCCACCAGGCCCCAGATAGTGCTGGCGGACGAGCCCACGGCCAACTTGGACAGCGCCACCGGCGAGCAGATCATAGAGCTTATGAAGCGCATAAACCGCGAGCTTGAGACTACCTTTATATTCAGCACGCACGACGCCAAGATCGTGGACATAGCCGACCACATCATACGCTTAAAGGACGGCCTCATAACGGAGAACGTGCGCCGCGGCGAGAATGCCGAGGGCTCCTGCTCTCCCGCGCAGGGCGCGGCAAAGCCGGCGGCCAAGCCGGCCCCAGCAACGGAGGCGTAAATGCCCGTAACCATACGCATGGCCTTCCGCAATCTCGTGGAGCACAAGGCCAAGAGCCTCATCGTGGGCGTGCTGCTCGCGCTGGGGGTGCTCATCCTGGTGCTGGGCAATTCCTTCCTTGACGCATCCAAGCGCGGCATAGAGGCGTCCTTTACGGCCAACTATACCGCGGACCTTATTATTACCGGCAAGGCCAACGGCCCGGTGTCCCTCTTCGGCGTGCAGTCCATAGGAGGCCTTGAAGAGACGCCCATAGTGCCGGACTACGAAAAGGTATTCGGCTACGCGGCGAGCCTGCCCGGCGTGGCCTCCATAAGCGGCAGCGCCTCCAGCTTCGGCCTCATAACCAAGGACGAGGAGCGCCTCGAGGACATGGCCGAAGATGAGGACGACGAGGAAATGATGGACTCCTTCGTCATGCTCTTCGGCGTGGACCCGCAGAATTATTGGTCCGTGTTTCCTGGCCTGGACATAATCCAAGGCGAGCGCATACGCTCCGGCGAGCCGGGCATCATGCTGGCCGAGGATCGCCTCGAGCGCATAGGCAAGAGGCTTAAGCGCGATCTAGCCGTGGGCGACGAAATCCTTATACAGGGCATGGGCGCCACCGGCATACGCCTGCGCACGGTGCCCATCGTGGGCACCTTCAGGCAGAAGTCCGAAGGGGCCGGCCCAGAGCAGCTGTCATACATCGACATCAACACCCTCCGCGTGCTCGCGGGCATGACCGTGGGAGCGGGCGAAAACATCGAGCTGTCAAGCTCGGAGACCGAGCTTCTGGCCATGGACGACCTTGACGCGCTGTTCACCGACGACTTCTTCTCCATAGAAGAGGGCGAGTCGAGCGCTGTGCTGGACTTTGACCTTGACGCCATCTTGGGCGACACGAGCGCGCGAGAGCGCCTTAACGAGGCCGACACCGGCGCCTGGCATTCCATACTGCTGCGCTTAGACGGGTCGCAGAGCCCGCGCGCCGTGGCGGCCAAGCTCAACGCATGGTTCGCCGCCGAGGGAATAGCCGCGGAGGCAGGCGATTGGCAGAAAGCCGCCGGGCCCTACGCGCAGTCGGTAGACGTGCTCCGCATCGTGTTTACCATAGCCGTGATCATACTGGCGGTGGTGGCGGTCATCATCATCATGAACACCCTCGTGGTGTCGGTGATAGAGCGCACCGGCGAGATAGGCACCATGCGCGCCCTAGGCGCGGGCAAGGGCTTCGTGCGCGCCATGTTCGCGGCCGAGACCACGGTGCTGTCGCTCACCTTCGGCATCGTCGGCATCGTGCTGTCGTTCATAACCGTGGGCATACTGAACGCCATAGGCATAGAGGCATCCAACCAGTTCTTCGAGATACTCTTCGGGGGCAAGGTGCTCAACGCCATTATTGACCCGCTGTCGGTACTGGCCTCGCTGGCCATCATCGTGGCGGTAGGACTAGCGGCCCACTTCTACCCCGTGGCCGTGGCCCTGCGCATACAGCCCGTGCGGGCCATGCAATCGGAATAGGAAGGCAGCATGAAAACTACCGCGAATATAGCCTTCAGGAACTTAAGCCGCCAGAAGAAGCGCAGCTTCCTCTTAGGAGGGGCCATAGCCTTCGGCGTCATGATAGTCACCCTCATAAACGGCTTCGCCGGCGCCTTTAGCGCCAACGTGTCGGAAAACTTCAGCCATCTCTTAGCCGGCCACGTGTTCGTAAGCGGCGCGGAGAAGAACGGCGACAAGGAATTGTCGGTCATACGCGACGACGCGGCGCTGAGCCAGGCCGTGCGCGACGCCGGCATACCGCTTAAGTACCTCACGAGGCGGTCCGAGTTCTCCGGCACCCTCATATTCGAGGGCAAGAAGATACGCACCAACGTGGCGGGCGTAGAGCTGGCCACCGAGGACTACCTGCGCGAGCGCCTCGTGCTCAAGGAAGGCAGCTGGGACAACGCGGCCGACCCCAAGGCCCTTATCCTATCGGAGAAGATAGCCGAGCGCCTCAACGTTCAGGTAGGCGATCGCCTCTTAGTGCAGATGCAGACGGTGAACGGCCAGAACAACGTGGGCGAGTTCCGCCTGGCCGGCATAAGCTACGACTCTGGCATCTTCGGCCAGCTTTTGTCCTACGCGGGGCTTGAGTACGTGAACGAGCTTTTAGGGCTCAAGAGCGGCGAATACCAGACCATGGGCATCATGCTGGACAGCCTTAAGAGCGCCGAGCCCGCCGCGGACAAGCTCTACGCGGGGCTGTCGGCCTCCGTGGCAATGTTCGAGCGCGGCGAACGGGACGAGAACGGCGCCCAGACTCCCTTCCAGGCCCTTATGCGCGAGCAGAACAAGGAAGAATGGGAAGGCGTGCGCTATCGCCTCTTTACCATTAACGAGCTCCTCTCGCAGATAGAGCAGATCGTGGCGGCCTTAGACACGGCGGCGGGCGTCATACTCGTCGTGCTCTTCATCATAATCATGGTGGGCATAGCCAACACCTTCAGCATGGTCATGTTCGAGCGCATACGGGAGATAGGCACCATGCGCGCCATGGGCGTGCAGCGCTCGGGCGTACGGCAGATGTTCCTCTTCGAGGCCCTCTTCCTGGCCATAGGCGGCGCGGTGGCAGGCATACTGGCGGCCCTGCTCGTCATGGGCGGCCTGTCCCTCATAAACTTCGGCATGGATAGCCCGGCCTTCCTGATACTCAAGAACGGGCACCTGTCGTTCTACCTGCCGCCCCTGCGGGCCATAGGAAACATCGTCATTATAGCGCTGCTTACCCTGCTCGCCGTGGCCCGTCCCGCGGGAGCGGCGGCCAGGCTCGAGCCTGCCGTGGCCCTGCGCACCCAGAAATAAGGAGATTGTATGAAACGCTTTCTAATCATAGCCCTGCTGGCCCTCGTCGCCGCGGGCGCCGCCTTCGGGCAAGACGTGAACAAGATACTCAAGGACTTGGACGAGCTTGGGGACTTCGATAACCAGGACTTCTCCGCGGTGTACACCATCGTTTCGCAGAAGCCCGGCGAGAAGGACTCGGTAAGCAGCATACAGCTCTTCCGCCGCGACAAGAAGGAACAGTTCACCATGATCGTGCTCCTGCCCGAGGTAAACAAAGGCCAGGGCTACCTTCGCGAAGAGGACAACGTGTGGTTCTACGACCCCACCAGCCGCAAATTCTCCTTCTCATCGATCAAAGAAAATATACAGGACAGCGAGGCGCGCAACTCCGACCTTACCCTGCGCGGCTTCGCCGTGGACTACGAGAGCGCCGGCGTAAAGGAAGGCACCATAGGCTCCATACCCGTATGGATCATAGACCTCAAGGCCAAGAGCGACGACGTGTCCTACGAGCGCCTCGTACTGCACGTGGCCAAGAGCCAGACCGTGCTCCTTAAGGAAGAAGCATACAGCGTATCGGGCAGGCTCATGCGCACCACCGTGTACGGCAAATACGTAAAGCTCGGCGGCAAGCAGCTGCCCAGCCAGATCATCATCCTGGACGAGCTTAACCCCGGCGAGCGCAGCCAGCTTACCATGACCCAGCAGTCGGTAAGCGTCATACCCGACCGCGTGTTCACCAAGGCATACCTTGAGCAGGTGAGCAAATGAGAAGCCCAGCCATAAAGGTGGCGGCCCTTGCCGCCCTGGCTCTGGCCCTGGCCCTGCCTTTCTCCCAAAGCGCCTACGCCCAGGACTCCATAGCCTTTGACGAGAGCGATTTCTTCGGCTCAGAGGACGAGCTCTTTATCGAGGTGGAAGAGGCCGACGAAGGCACGGTGGGCGCCTCCCTCCTCGTGTACGACCAGGTGCGCGTGGGCGGCTCCGTATCGGGCAGCGCCACGGCCAGCTGGACCTGGGACGACCCCTACTCCTCCTTTGCCCTGGACGGCTTTAACGCCTACTCCTTAGAGCCCAGCCTGTCGTCCACCCTCTTCTTCGACGCCCGCCCCAGCGAGGACGCCCGCTTCTACGGCTCCATGAAAACCTCCTGGCCCTTTGACGAGGCCGAGGTCTTCGAGCTCTTCACGGACTTCAATTTCGACGAGAAGCTCTTCTTCCGCTTCGGCAAGCAGACGGTGAACTGGGGCGTGGGCTATTTCTTCAGCCCCGCCAATATCATAAACCTGCAGGCCATAGACCCCTTCGACCCGGAGGCCCAGCTTGAGGGGCCGGTGAGCCTGCGCGCCCACTACCCCCTGCCCGGCAGCCAGCACAACCTGTGGGCCTACGCCACCTTCGACTCGGCTGACATGAAGCCCGAGGACCTAGCCATAGCCGCCAAGGGCGAGTTCGTGCTGGGCGCCTGGGAACTGGGCGCGGGCCTCTGGTACCGCTACGATTCGCCCCTGCGCGGCATAGTCACCGCCTCGGGCTCCGTAGGCGACCTTACGCTCTTTGGCGAAGGCTACCTGGCCAGGGGCTCGGACAAGAGCTTTGTCACGCAAGTGAATGCCATTCCGCCCAATTTCGTCACGACCGTACAATATGACGAGCAGGCCTTCTTCAAAGGCTCGGCGGGCTTCATGTGGAGCAAGAGCGATTGGAACCTTACGCTCGCCGGCCAGTACCTCTACGACGGCGAGGGCTACGCCGACGCCGACCGCGAGGCGCGCATCGACGAGGCTTATGCAGATGAAGCAGCGATTAAGTTTGCTCTTTCATTGATACCAACTGTAGATGATGTGGACGCG
>JBFZES010000239.1:0-8100 GCA_041306725.1 Spirochaetaceae bacterium
AGACGGGAGCGCTGCGCGCCTTCGCGGAGGCCGCAGGCGGAAGGCTCAGCCACGTAAAGCCCCACGGCGCCCTCTATAATGACGCCGCGGCCGACGCCGCCAAGGCGATGGCCGTAGCCAAGGCGGTGAAGGCGGCAGGCGGAGGGCTGTTCCTCATAGGCCCGCCCGGTAGCGCTCTCTCCGCGGCGGCGGCCGAAATAGGCCTGCCCTACGCCAGGGAGTTCTTCGCGGACCGGGCCTACGGCGACGACGGCCGCCTCGTGCCCCGCGGCCGCCCCGGCGCCGTCATCCACGACGCTGAGCTGGCCGTTCGCCGCGCTTTAAGCGCCCTTGAAAGCGGCGTCGTGGCATCGATAAGCGGCGCGCCCGTAGCGATGGTCTTTGACACGATGTGCCTGCACGGCGATAATCCGGAAGCCTTGGCCTTCGCCCGCAGCCTCAAAGCCGCCCTAGAAGGCGCGGGCATAGCGCTGCGGCCCTACTCCCCGCAGCCATGAGCGCCAGCCTTAGCGGCGACGCCGCTGACGGCGATGAGCCTGCCTTTCGCTTCGAGGCCTTCGGCGAGGGAGCCCTCATCGTCCTGCTCGGCGAAGGCATAGACGAGGCGAACTACCGCCGGCTATCCGCCTTCGCCGACGCCCTGCGCGCCGCTCCGCCCCCGGGCTTTCAGGAATTGGTGCCCGCCTACGACAGCTGCCTCGTCGTCTTCGATCCGCTCGTCGCGGCGCCGGCCGCTATGGAGGCCTGCCTCCGCGACCTTGCCGCCGGCCTTGGCTCGCGGGCAGCGAGCCTCCCCGCCAAGCTCGTCGAGCTGCCCGTGGCCTACGGCGGCGGCTTTGGCCCCGACCTTGCGCAGGCAGCCGCCGACGCGGGCCTATCGGAACGAGAGTACATAGGCATACACGCGGGCAGGGACTACCTCATCTATATGCTGGGCTTTAGCCCCGGCTTTCCTTACCTGGGGGGCATGGACGGCCGCCTGGCAAGGCCAAGGCTCGCAAGCCCACGGGCCAAGGTGCCCGCGGGCTCCGTCGGCATAGCGGACGCTCAGACCGGGGTGTATCCGCTCGATAGCCCGGGAGGCTGGAATATCATAGGCAGGACCCCGCTGGCCCTCTTCGACCCCGGTCGCGAGCGCCCCGCCCTATTCGAGGCCGGCTCGCGCCTGCGCTTCGTGCCCATAACGCCTGAGCGTTTCGCCAGGCTTCACGCTGAAGCCCTGGCCGAGGCGCAGGCTCGAAGGAGCCCCGCCGCGCCGGCGTCGCCGCGGGACGAGCCGGGGCTGCTCGTGCTCAAGCCCGGCGCCCAGAGCATCGTCGTGGACGCAGGCCGCTTAGGCTACCAGGCCAGCGGCGTGCCTCCTTCGGGGCCAATGGACGAATACTCCATGAACGTGGCCAATATACTCGCGGGCAACGCGCGCGGCGAAGCCTGCATAGAATGCCTGCTCGGCGGCATGGAACTGCTCTTCGAGCGGCCCGCCACGCTCGCCGTATGCGGCGCTTCCGTTCCCGTATTCCTCGACGGGGCAGAGGTGGCGCGAAACAGCGCCTTGCGCGCTAAGGCGGGGTCGCTGCTCCGCCTGGGCATGGCCGAGGAAGGGCTGCGCGCGTACATAGCCCTGCGCGGCGGCATTAAGGTGCCGTTTGCCATGGGCAGCCGATCCACCTTTATGCGCGGGGGCTTTGGCGGCCTCGACGGGAGGGCCCTGCTTGCCGGGGATAGGCTTCCGCTCGCCGCCCATAACGCGGCGGAGCAAAGCGAAGCCTGCCATGCAGGGGCGGCGCCCGCGGCCGCCCTCCCCTCCTTTGACGGCGAGCTCATCCTGCGGGCTATACCCAGCCATGAAAGCGGGCGCTTTAGCCAGGAAGGCCTGCGGCGCTTCTACGCTGAGGCTTATGCTATTTCGCCCAAGAGCGACCGCATGGGTTATAGGCTCCAAGGCCCGGCCGTGGGGCATAGCCATGGCGCGGATATCGTATCCTCGGGCGTGCAGACGGGAACGGTGCAGGTGCCCGGCGATGGCCAGCCCATCATCCTTATGGCCGACCGACAGACCACGGGCGGTTATCCGCGCATAGCCCAGGTCATAAAAGCCGACCTGCCCTTGATCGGCCAAGCCAGGCCCGGCCAGCTCGTGCGCTTCAAGCGGGCAAGCGTTGAGGAAGCCATCGCGGCCCTGCGCGAGCGGGAAGCCCTCCTGCGTAGCGTCGCCGAGGATAGGCCTTCGGTACCGCCGCCGCTGGCCGCGCAGGGTGCCGCGCCAAAGCCCTTGGTCGCGACGGGACCGGCGGCCGCCAAGCGTTTCAGGGTGACGGTGAACGGCGAGGCCTTCGAGCTGGGCGTGGAAGAGCTAGCGTAGCGCGCGGCGGCGGGGTAAAGCTTGGCTCTTCGCCTTGGGGCTAGCCCTGGCCAATTTCCCAGGGGCGGGCAAGGAAGAAATCCTGGAACGCGTGATAGATCTCTCTCTGTATGCTGCAGAAAGCTTAAAATAACGTATTTGCCCGCCGATTTCTACTTATAGTAACTTGACCAGTTTCCGTGGGGCATGCTAGTTTCACGAAATGAAACGCGCCCGGCGGTGCCTACCATGCGCATAAGCCTCCTCCAGTACGCCCCGGCGTGGCAAGACCGCGCGGCGTCGCGGCGGAAGATAGCCGGACTGCTCGCCGGCGCGGCGCGCACCGCTTCAGCGCAGGCAGGCGGAGCGGAATGGCTCGTGCTGCCGGAAATGTGCCTCTCCGGCTTCACCATGGACGAGAAAGCCTCTAGCTGGGACGCCGACGACTTTGCGTTCTTTGCGGACCTTGCCCGCGAACGGGCGTGCTACATAACGGCCGGCGGCGTGGAAAAGCGCGCGAACACGGCCTTCTGCTTCTCCCCCGACGGCGCCGTGCTAAGCCGCTACGGCAAGCGGCAGCTCTTCTCCTTCTCCAGCGAAGAACAAAGCTACGCGGCGGGCAGCGAAGCCTCTTTGTACCGCGTAGGCGGCGAAGGCGGATTACGGGTTTCGCAGTCCATCTGCTACGACCTGCGCTTTCCCTACCTATATTGGCCCGACGCGCCGAGCGTCGACGCGTACTGCGTCATAGCGGCTTGGGGCAAGGCGCGCGCCGGCCAGTGGAAGGCTCTCCTGCGGGCTCGGGCCATAGAGAACCAGGCCTTCGTCGTGGCCGTTAACCGCGTGGGCGAAGAGCCCAGCGCCGCCTACTCAGGCGATTCCGCCGTCATAAGCCCCCAGGGCGAGCCGCTTTTAGACTGCGGCGGCAAGGAAGGCGTTTTTTCCGTCGATATCGACGTAGCGGAGGCCGCCGCCTGGCGCGCCGCCTTCCCCGCGCTCAAGGACAGGCGAGCATGACGCCTGCCAGCGCCTTCAATCCGGCTATACTAAACGCCTCAGCCCTACGCTCAGCCCTTATCGTCATTATCGTACTCCTCCTTCGTACACGCTCCTTCGGCGTCCGGCCGGTCGAAGCGAGCGAGCAGCCCCTCTAGGCCGGAAGCGCGGTAGCGTATACCGCGTCCCCCTAAACGCTGCGCATCACGAAGGAGCTTTATTATGCAATCTAAATTCATATGGATGGACGGCGAGCTCGTCCCTTACGCCCAAGCGACCATACCCTTCCTCTCGCCCGCCCTGCATTACGGCGCGGCGGTGTTCGAAGGCATACGCTGCTATGACAGCCCCACAGGCCCCGCGATCTTCCGGGCGCTTGAGCACGCCGAGCGCCTCCTGGCTTCCGCCAGGATATTCGGCTTTAAGGCGCTGCCCTGGGAAGCCGACGAGCTCGTGGACGCCTTCCGCGAGACCGTGGCGTCAAACGGCTTCGCCGAGTGCTACATACGCCCCCTCCTCTACCTATCCGGCGGCGGCTGGAACCTCAATATAGACGGCGGCAAGCCCTCGCTGGGCATAGCGGCATGGGAGTGGGGCCACTACCTGGGCGCCGAAGCGCTGCAGAAGGGCATACGGGCGGGCATATCGAGCTATACGAGGCACCACCCCAACGCCACCATGACCAAGGCCAAGATATCGGGCAACTACGCCAACTCCTTCCTGGCCAAGACAGAGTCCGTGCGCTTGGGCTTCGACGAGGCCATCATGCTGGACCCGCAGGGCTACGTGGCCGAATGCACGGGGGAGAACCTCTTCGTCGTGCGCAAGGGGAAGATATACACCACGCCAGGCGCCGCCGTGCTGGAAGGCATAACCAAGGATTCCCTCGTTAAGCTGGCCGAGGACCTAGGCTACGCGGTCATCGAGACGCCGCTGTCACGCGACCAGCTCTACGCGGCGGACGAGGTATTCGTGTGCGGCACGGCCGCCGAGGTAATAGCGCTCTGCGAGATCGACCACCGCGTCATAGGCTACGGCAGCACCGGCCCGGTATGCAAAGCGGTGCAACAGGCGTATCACGCGGCCGTGCGGGGCGCCCATCCCCGTTCCGCCGCCTGGCTTACGCCGGTAGCAGCCCGGATAGCGCGCGCCGAGGGCCGTGAAGCGGAGCTGGCCGCGGCTCGTTAAGCGCTCGCCGGCCAAGCCGACGCGCGGCGGGACGATAAGGCGCGCGGCGGGGCGCCGCCCTGCGTTTATAGGCCGGGGCCGGCTCAGCGGGGGAAAAGCTGGGCCAGCTCCGGGTCTATGAGCTCGCAGGAACTCGGCGCGTCCAGGAGGGCCCGCAGCGAGGGAGGCACGGGCACCGGCGCGCCGATGAGGGGTTCCACTACGGTATCGAACTTGGCCGGGTGGGCCATGGCCATCAGTATGGCCGGCTCATCGGGATAGTAAGCGCCGCGCGCGAAGGCGGCGGTGGCGCTATGGGGGCAGAAGAGGTAATCCGCTTCGGCCCAGTAGCGCGCAATGGTATGCCTAATTTGATCGTCGCTCACGCTGTGGGCCGTGGCTTCCCTCTTGAGCGTTGCCAGGTCGGGGTAGAAGGCGCGCAGGCGCTCAAGGTTGCTCGGGTCGCCCACGTCCATGGCGTTGGCTATGGTGGCGACGCTGGGGCGCGGCGTGTAGTCGCCGTTTATAAGGAAGTCGGGCAGAGCGCGGTTGGCGTTTACCGCCATTACTATGCGGCCTATGGGAGCGCCCATGGCTCGCGCCCAGTACGCGCCCATAACGTCGCCCAGGTTGCCGCTGGGCACCACGAGGAGGGGCTTCTTCCCGGTCTCAGCCATAAAAAGCACGGCGGCGTGGGCGTGGTAGACGGCCTGAGGCAGGAGCCTGCCTAGGTTTATGCTGTTGGCCGACGAAAGGCGCTGCCGCGCCGACAGCTCGGGGTCGCGGAACGCCGCCTTTACCAGGCGCTGGCAGTCGTCGAAGCTGCCCCGCACCGCATAGGAGCGCACGTTAGCGTCCCAGCAGCAGAGCTGCTTGCGCTGCCTGTCGGACACCCCGCGTTCGGGAAAGAGCACGCGCACGGCAAGGCCCGGGCGGCGATGGAAGGCCGCGGCCACCGCGCCGCCGGTATCGCCTGAGGTGGCGACCAATATGGTTAGCGGAGCCTTAGCCCCGGAGCCCGATAGCCCGATAGCGCCGCCTTTGCCGCTTTCGCTGGATTCAAGGCTTTCCATGCAGCGCGCCAGGAAGCGCGCGCCGAAATCCTTGAAGGCCGCGGTGGGTCCGTGAAAGAGCTCCAGCACGCGCAGCGGGGCTGAACGGCCTCCGCCGGCTTCCGCCCTCAAGCCGGCAAGGGGCACGAGCGGCACGGGAAAGGAAAACGCGTCCTCGCAGATAGCCGGCAACGCGGCTTCCAGGCGGTCTCCGGCAAAGAAGGGCTCAAGCAGGGCCAAGGCGCGCGCTGCGTAGGGCGTGGACGGGTCGAGCGCGGCGGCGCCGAGGCGCGGCAGGGACTCGGGTACGTAGAGCCCGCCGTCGGGGGCGAGCCCGGCCAGCAGCGCCTCGGAAGCGCTTGCCTGCGGGCATTGGCCCCTCGTGCTTACGAATTTCACGGCGCGGCCTCCTTGCCTTCGGGCACTATCCTGGCGCCTGCCGTAGCCACGATCGACGTCCAGAGATCCACGCCTATGCCCGCCGCCTCCCAGGCGGCCGCCATGGCCGCGCCTGAGCGCCGGGCGTCCTCAAGGTTCCCGCAAAGCGCGAAAAGCGAGGGGCCGGAGCCCGATATGGAGCATCCCAAAGCGCCCGCCTTCAGGGCGGCGCGCTTGACGGCGCTAAAGGCGGGTATGAGCCTGGCGCGCCTGGGCTCCACGAGCACATCGCAGAGGCTGCGGCCCATGAGCCCCAGGTCTCCGGTATAGCAGGAGGCGATAAACGAAGCCAGGTTCGCGGATTGGGCCACGTACTCCTTGAGCGGCAGCTCGGAAGGGAGGGCTGCGCGGCTCGTGCGCGTATCGAGCTCCATATGGGGATGCGCCAGGGCGACGGCCAGGCCCGCTGGCAGGGGCACGCGCACAAGCTCGATGGGGTCAAGGGAGCGTACCACGGTAAGCCCCCCGTACAGGCAGGGCGCGGCATTGTCGCCATGGGCCGAGCCGCTGGCCAGTTCCTCGCCCAATAAGGCGTAGGCCAGGAGGCGCTCGGGCGGCAAGGGCCGGGGCAAAAGGGCGTTCGCCGCTACCAAGGCCGCTACGGAGCTGGCCGCCGAGCCGCCCATGCCGCTGGACAGGGGTATGCCCTTATTGATGCGCAGCGCGAAGCCGAAGCTCAGGCCCTCGTCGCGGAGCAGGCTCAATAGGGCTATGCCGGCGGTATTGCGGCCGGCTTCAAGGGGCAGCCCCGCGCAGCCCGCCGCCTTCCCGTCGATGGACTCAATTAGAACCGTTGGCGCGGCGCCCGGGCCGGGCTCAAGGCGCTCAACGCTCACGGTATCGCCCACGCCTTCCACGGGGAAGCCCAGGATATCGAAGCCCACGGCCACGTTGGCCACCGTGGCGGGCGCGAAGGCCGTCGCTCTAGTTGTATGCACGAAAGACTCCTATGGCTTTAAGGCTATAGCGTACCGGGTAGCTTTGCGCCTGTTTCTATCGACATAGTACGTAAAGCGCTCCCGCGTGGCAAGCCGGATAAGCCGCCCGCTTGCCCAGCGCCGCGCAATCCGTTACTATAGGTCCCATGAAAAGCCTTTCCACGCCTTCGCGGGCCGTGGCTCCCGCGCGGCGCGATTATAGGTCTCGGCCCGCCGCGAGGCCCCTCCTCAGGGAAGCCTGGTCCTGGCGACCGGCGGGTTCGCGCGCCTAGCCGCCATACGCGGCCATGAAGCGCCGGAGCGCAACGGAGCTCCGCGAGGCGACCCGCCCTGCCGCTTCCGCCTTAAGCCGGGCCTGGCTCCCGGCGCCCGCCCCCGCGGCGGCCACACTTAAGCAATGGAGACTGCACTATGGAACGTAAACGCATACTCACGGGCGACCGCCCCACCGGAAAGCTGCACTTAGGCCACTACGTAGGCTCGCTGGCCAATCGCGTTCGCCTGCAGGACGAATACGAGTGCTTCTTTATCATAGCCGACCTGCATACCCTGACCACCAAGCCGGAAAAAGAGAACATAGAAGGCCTGGCCGACAACGTGCGCTCGGCCGTGCTGGACTACCTAGCCTGCGGCATAGACCCCGCCCGCTCGGTCATCTACCTGCAGTCGGCCGTGCCCGAGGTCGTCGAGCTGTCCCTCTTCTTCCAGAACCTCGTCACCGTGCCGCGGCTGTCGCGCATACCCAGTCTTAAGGAAATGGCCCAGGGCGCCGGCATAGAGGAAATGCCCTTCGGCCTCTTAGGCTACCCCGTGCTGCAGGCCGCCGACATACTCCTGCCGCGGGCTCACCTCGTGCCCGTGGGCAAGGACAACGTGGCCCACGTGGAGATAACCCGCGAATTGGCCAGGCGCTTCAACTACCTCTACGGCGACACCCTGCCGGTGCCCGAGGTGCTCGTGTCCGACTTCGGCTCCCTCGTGGGCACCGACGGCAACGCCAAGATGTCTAAGAGCCTCAACAACGCCATATTCCTGTCCGACGACGAAAAGACCGTGCAGAAGCGCGTCATGTCCATGTACACCGACCCCAAGCGCACCAGCGCCGACATACCCGGCACCGTGGAGGGCAATCCCGTCTTCCAGTACCACGATGCCTTCAATCCGGACA
>JBFZES010000240.1:0-3200 GCA_041306725.1 Spirochaetaceae bacterium
CCGGGGCGGGCGCGGAAACTGCCCCAAGCCTAAGCGCCGGCGATCCGGTAGCAGCGCCTTCCCCCGCCGCAGGCCAGGCCGCGAGCCAAGCCGCGAGCCCGGGCGCCGCGCCCGTAGCCCGCAAACTCGGGGAAGTAGTGTACGCGGAGGGCGAATTGACCGTGCACCGGGCAGGCGGCGCCAAAGAACGCATCGATATAGGCGACGTGGTGCGCCAGTACGACGTCATAGCCACCGGCCCCAATAGCCGCGCCACCATAGACCTGGCGGCGGGCTACCCTGGCGGCGCCGAGCTTAAGCTGGCTGAAAACACCGCCTTTTACTTCGATACGAAGCAGCTGTCAGCCGACGAGCGCAAGACGGTTATACAGCTTTTAGCGGGAGCCCTGGCCATTAAAGTGGACAAGCTGGCCAACGGCTCCTTCAACGTTGCCGCCGACGGCGCGGTGCTGGGCGTGCGCGGCACCGTGTTCATCGTGGATACCATACCCGACGGCTCCTTATTGGTTACGACCAACGAAGGCGCCGTGGCGGTCAAGTCAAGCGACGGCGCCAGCGCCGTGTCCCGTTCGGACAAGGCCGTGAGCGTGAGCGCCGAGGCCGGCCTCGACACCGTGGCCATAGACCCTGCCACCGCCTCCTCGTTTAGGTCCGGCTGGCGCGAGGACGCGATAAACGTATTCAAGAGCCAAGCCCTCGGCTACAGCTCGGCCTACGCCAAAGCCATCAGCGACAATCGCCCCGCCTTCGACGCCGCCTACGCCAAGCTCAAGGGCCAGGACGGCGCGCTCAAGCTATGGAAAGACGCGCGCGCGGCAGGCAAGGCGCCTCGCTTCAGCGATTGGACCGCGGAGAAAAAGGCCGTCGCCGCCGTACTCTTCGATTGCCTTAAGAGCCTCTTCCTTATCGAGCGGCCCTATTACCGCCTCATAGAACTCAAGGCCTACCATGAAGCGGGTACCGGCGTGGGCACGCTCAAGGACGGCAGGGCAAGCGCAGACTTCTTCCGCGGCTTCGAGGCCGATACCCGCAGCCTGGCCATGGGCATGGCTGCGGTGCGCGAAGCGCTTGAGCTTTTCAACTGGGCCAGCGCGGGGAGCCCGCTGGGCGATTTCTTCGGCTCCAAGGCGGCTACCCTGGGCAGCGGAGCCCTGCTGCTCGGCGCGGACGACTGGTAGCGGGCGGCTCATGGCCTTTGATACGCCAAAGAGCATACGCGCGGCTATTGAAGCGGGGGCCATACGGGGCCATACGAGCGGCTTGGCCCCAGGCTACGCGCAGGCCAACCTGGTCATGCTGCCCAGGGCCGAAGCCTTCGATTTCCTCCTCTTCTGCCAACGCAACGATAAGCCCTGCCCGGTCATAGACGTATGCGAGCCTGGCGTCTATTCACCGGACTGGGCCGCCCCGGGAGCCGACCTGCGCACCCAAGTGCCCAAGTACCGGGTGCATCGCCATGGAGAACTCTGCGAGGAACGCGACGACGTGCGCGAACTCTTCGCCGACGATATGGTAAGCTTCCTTTTAGGCTGTTCCTTCACCTTTGAAAGCGCCTTGCTTGCCCAGGGCGTGCCGGTGCGCCATATAGAGCTGGGCAGGAATGTCCCTATGTACGTTACCGACCGCGAGTGCAGGCCCGCCGGCATATTCTCAGGCCCCATGGTCGTGAGCATGCGGCCCATGCCCGCCGCTCTCGTCGATACCGCCGTCAGGGTCACCGCTCCCTTCCGCAAGGCCCACGGCGCTCCGGTACACGCGGGCGACCCCGCCGCCTTGGGCATACGCGACCTTCAGCGCGTGGACTTCGGCGACCCGCCCGAGCTGCGCGAAGGCGAAGTGCCCGTATTCTGGGCCTGCGGCGTAACGCCGCAGATGGCTTTGCGCCGGGCTAGGCCAAAGCTGGCCATTACCCACGCGCCGGGGCATATGTTCATTACCGACCTGCGCGACGAGGAGCTATCCGAAGCGCCGTACAGAGGCGGCCTGTCATGACCGTTGCGCTTAGCCATGGCCAGGACAAGTCCGGCCTTATACTGCGCCTGGAGGCCGCCGCACGACGCGATCCGGGGAACAGGGGCTTAGCCTCAAGCGCGCCCATGGGCCTCCTTGAGCCGGCCGCGCAGGCCCTCGTCACGGCCCGCCGCGTCATTATAGTCACCGGTTTCTGCGTGCGTTCCGCGCTGAGGGGGGAAAGCGACGGCCCCCCGGGCGCCACGGCCCTGGCCGCCGCGTTTTCCACGCTCGGCGCGGAAACCCTCATCCTAAGCGACCGATATTCCGGCGCCCTCGTCGCCGCGGCCTGCGCCGCGCGCGAGGAGAGCTGCCGCAAGCAGCCGGGAATACTCGCATCCCGCGCCGACCTTGGCGCAAGGCACGACCATATCAAAATCCTGCCGGAAGGCGAGGACGAGGCTCGGGAAGCCTGCGCTCTCCTAGCGGCCCAGTTCAAGCCGGACCTCGTGCTGGCGGTCGAGCGGCCGGGCAGCGCGGCGGATGGCCACCGCTATTCCATGCGCGGCGCCGTGCTCGACGACATAGCCCCGCCCTCCGATGCCCTCTTCCCCCCGGCCGCGCTGCGCGGCTGGATGACGGCGGCTATAGGCGACGGCGGCAACGAGCTCGGCATGGGCTCGCTACAAAAATCCTGCTCCGCCGCGGTTCCCCTTGGGGACCGCATATTCTGCGCGGCCGCCGCGGATTACCCCATAGCCGCGGGAATATCGAACTGGGGCGCGTACGCACTGGCGGGAGCGCTGTCCATACAGAGCGGATGGCCCCTCATAGCGAGCATGGATACCGAGCTAGCGGTCTTGCGCGCCGTATACGAGGCGGGAGCCGTGGATGGCAGCAGCGGCGAGAGTAGCCTCTCGGTGGACGGGCTGTCCGCTGACGACTATGGCAGGGTCCTACAGGAAATGTACGGCATCGTGCTGGAGTCGCTATGACCAGCGTAGATTTGAATGCCGACCTTGGCGAAAGCTTCGGCGCGTGGAGCCTGGGCCTGGACAATGAGCTGCTTGCCTGCCTGAGCTCGGCCAATATCGCCTGCGGCTGGCACGCCGGCGATCCCGCGGTCATGGAGCGCAGCGTAGCGGCCGCGCTGGCGGCCGGCGTTGCCCTTGGCGCGCACCCCGGCTATCCGGACCTTGCCGGTTTCGGCAGGCGGTCCATGGCGCTAAGCGCCGACGAAATTTACGGCG
>JBFZES010000241.1:0-8558 GCA_041306725.1 Spirochaetaceae bacterium
AAAGAATGAAACGGCCTCCTTCGAGGCGGTATTCCCCTTCGGCATCCGCCGGCATGCCCACTCCCGAGCTTTCATACCTGAGCTCGAAGAGGTGGAGCTTCCCCTCTCCGTCGACGCGGAACAGCTCTTCCACCAGGGTTTGATGTATAGAATGGACGAAGACATAATCGAAGCGCCCGTCGTACAGGGGCAAGACGCAGAGCAAAGCCCCTTGCGCGTCGGATATCAGGAGCTCCATAGGATGGGGCTCTGGTGCAGCCGGTTCCGCCGCGGCAAGGCGCGCCAATAGGAAGGCTACGGCCAGGCAGGGCAGTAATCGGTGCACCGTCATTGTCTACCTCATATAAACAGGCGTCGAGTTGACCGACGCCTGTTTTTTTATCGCATTAGCTTGGAACGGTCTGGATTACTTCTTGAATTCCTTGAAGAACTTCTCGGCGCCCGGGTGCAGCGGTATGGACATGCCTTCGACGCCGGTGGCCAGCTTAATGTCGGCGCCCTTCTTGTGGGACGCGATCATGCGGTCGGGGTTGGCGTACAGGGCCTTGAGCATCTCGTATACCAGGTTGGCGTCGAGCTTGGCGCTTACGGCGAGCATCGACTTAACCGATACGGTCATGACGTCCGCGGTCTGGCCCTTGTAGGTATTGGCGGCGATGCGCTCTGGGGTATAGAAGGCGTACTTCGCCATGAGAGCCTTAGCCACGGCGCCGTCGATAGGGATAAGGACGATGTTCTTGGTGGTGGCAAGGTCAACGATGGCGGCGGTAGGAGCGCCGGCGGTGTTGAACGCGGCGTCTATGTTGCCGTCCTTAAGGTTGGACGCGGACTCGCCGAAGGAGAGATACTGTACCTTGATATCGGCATAGGAAAGGCCTGCGGCGGCCAGGATCTGGCGGGCGTTGACCTCGACGCCGGAGCCGGCGGCGCCTACGGAGACGCGCTTGCCCTTAAGGTCGGCGACGGACTTGATGCCGGACTCGGCGAGGGCCACGAGCTGGCAGGTCTCGTTGTACAGGGCGGCCATGCCGCGTATGTCCTTGTAGCTCTTGTCTTTCATGAGCTCAAGGTCATTGAGGGCGTAATAGGCGACGTCGTTCTGAATGAAAATGACGTCGACCTTATTATCTTTGAGCAGGGCCACGTTGGCGGCGGAGGCGCCGGTGGTCATGGTCGTGGCGTTCATGTTCTTAATCGCCTTGTTCCATATCTCGGCCATCGCTCCGCCGAGGGGGAAGTAGGTGCCGGCGGTACCGCCGGTGGCGACGGTGACGAATTGCTGCTGGGCCGTCGCGAACGATGCCAGGACGAGCAGACAGAGCGCAAAGGCGGCGAATTTCTTGTTCATAGCTGAGTTCTCCTTGTTAAGTCGTAGTATCCTATACCGTTCGATTAAGGCTATCATCGCAACCGAATCGCCATAGGCTCTCCTCATAGATACTACGCTGGTTTTTATAGATTGACAATCGATATCTCTCTCCTAATGTATCTATATGCTCCTTGCAAAGCGGATGACCGTCGTTTTAGCCATGGCCAAAGCTGCCGGGCTTGGATCCTCGGATACTGGCAAGGGGGTATGGGCTTTCAGCCCGCCTAGGCAAGCTCCTCGTCGTCGCCCAGGGCGTCGCTCTCGGCGGCGGCAAGGCGGGAGGCTTCCGATGACGCTTCGCTGTCCACCGTTAAAAGCGCCTTGCCCGCCCAGGCTATGGCCCAGGCGCCCGTGGGGGCGGTAAGCACGATGCTCATGACGGCCACCGCCAATATAGTTTCGCCGGGGCCGATGGGCATGCCCTTTGACGCCATGACCGCCAGCGGGGCAGAGCCTATGGCCGCCTGCACGGTGGCCTTGGGCAGGTAGGCTATGACCACGAAGAGCCGCTCCTTCCAATTCAGGGGCGAACCCAGGGTGCAGAGCCAGCTGCCCACCGAGCGCGCCGCCAGCGCTATGAGTATGAGAGCGGCGCCTTTAAAGCCCGCGTCAAGGGCGGCCTGGAACTTAAGCTGTGCGCCTACCAGGGCGAAAAGTATAATCTCGGCAAACACCCATATCTTGCCCAGCTTGGCCGACAGCTCATGGGCCATGCGTTCGCGCTTTTCCAGGATTATGAAGCCTATAGCCATGACGGCAAGCAGGGCCGCGAAGGGCAGGTCGCGCTCCTCCAAGTAGCTGCCCAGCTGTACCAGCGCAATGGCAACGCCCAGCACGGCCAGGGCGCGCTTAGTGGCGCGCGGGTTAAAGCGGTCAAAGAGGCGGTAGAGCAGGGCGCCTATCGCCAGGCCCGCGGCTATGCCCGTCGCAATGGCTATGGGTATGCCCGCGGCCTTCCAGGCTATGTTCACCTGGCTGCCCGAATAGATGCCTATAAGGGCGCTATAGGCCACGATGACGGTAACGTCGTCTATGCTGGCGGCCGCTAGCACCATGGTGGGTATGCCCTTGGCCGTGCCGCGCCGCTCCTGGATGAACTTGACCATCATGGGCACCACTACGGCCGGCGATACCGCGCCGAGCACGCATCCTAAGATAGCGGATTCCATCCTGGACAGGCCCAGCATGGACGGCCCGAGCGCCGTCACCGCCAAGGCCTCGAAGGCCGCGGGTATAAAGGATAAGAGAAGGGCCTGCGCGCCTACCTTATTGAGGCTTTCCCTCGACAGCTCGAAGCCCGCCCGCAGCAGTATGACGATGAGCGCTATCATGCGGAGGTCGGCGCCAACGCCCATAAGCTGGGGATCGATGAGGCCTAGGGCGGCGGGGCCGAGTATGGCCCCCGCGACGAGCATGCCCACGAGCCCGGGCACGCGCAGGCGCTTGAAAGCCCAATCGGCGAGCAAACACAGTATGACTATTTCGGCAAGGCTAATGGCCATGGACGCTCCCGCGCCGATCTCGCTCGCAAACGGGCTGCGCGACCGGCTATGTCGATTATATCGGTAGGAGTCATCAGCCTTCGCCGTAGGGCGGGCGGTCATGCGCAAGGGGGCGCTGGGCGAACTCCATCGCCCGGCGGCTACTATATACTGATCAAAAGAGCGAGGTCAACGGAAGGCTCTCTCAAGCACCTGCGGCCAACGGCAGCGTACTTCCTAGCCTAGGCGATTATCTACTAAAAGAAACAAAAACGCATTGTAAATTACTAAATTAGTAATATATTTTCCCTAGCGGTATGTACCGCTGAGGAGGTGCCGTATGCAGCGAATCCGATGGGTGGCCCCGTGCCTTTTCCTGGTGCTGGCCTCGCTTCTAGTCGCCTGTCCGAGCCCCCTCACCGAAGATATGGTACTCGGCGCGCGCGATACCGAGCCTCCACGCATCGCCGTATCGACTCCGGCCGAGTACTCAGCGTATTCGCGCGTTATCCGCATTACGGGTACGGTGGAGGACTTCGCGGGTGCCGGCCGCTCAGGCCGCGTCAGCGCTTTAAGTTACGAGATTCTGTCGCATACGGCGCCAAAGCCCGCGACGCTCTCTTCAGACGGATCATTCGTAATCGAGGAGCCCAACGACCTTCGGGCGAACATCACCGTGCTGCTAAAAGCCGTGGATTGGAACGGCAATGAGATGGAGCTGCGCCTCCCGCTCGTGTACCCGGGTAATGATATACCAAGCTTCCGCTCTGAGGAGGCCAGCCGATCTATAATGCTGAACTGGGACCCGGTAGCCGGCTCCACTAACTACCGCTTATACGTCGAGCCCTCAGGGAAAACCCCCGAACCGGGCTTATCCACCTACTATGACGGCATAAGCTCACCCTATACCCTCGGCCAGCTTACTAACGGTTCCGTGTACAGTCTGCTCCTAGAAGCCGACGCCCCTGGCGGGCGCGTAAACTATTCTCAGGTCATACGCTCCGTGCCGCTGTCAACGATGCATCTCTTGCCACGAGCTACAGAACGTTATGACGGCATTGCCCTGAGTTGGAGAAGCTATGACTCGATACCCTCCTATACGGTGCTTAGATCCGCATCGACCGCAGGCCCTTGGACCGACATATCGGGGCCGGTGAGCGGCTCAAGCTTTTTCGACGCGGGAGCTTCTGGCGCGGGCCGGCTGTATTACGCTATAAAGCCGACGTCTCGAAGCTCGGTCGTAAGCGATTATATAGAGGCCGCAGCAGACTCCGTATCGTCGCGCCAGGACGCGCCGGTAGCCATATATGACGGGGTGGAATTCTCGCAGCGATCAGCTTACAAAGATGGGTATCTGTATATCGCCGACTATTACGGTGGCTTTAGGGTGTTGGATGTCAGGAACCCTGCGCTGCCTATCGAGACCGGCTACCTGGACTTGACCGGAATTAAGTCAATCTATATCGACGGTACGTATGCGTACGTTGGGGGACAACGCTATACAGGCGCGGATTGGGTGTTCGCTCTCTTTGTTATAAACATAGGGACCCCCGGCGTTCCGAGTATCGCCGGCTATGTGGACCTTGGCGACTGGGACTCGGGCGCCCAAGCCGAAAGCGTCGCCGTGCTTGGGAACCTGGCCTTCGTCGCAGCCTTTAATAACGGCCTTTACGTAGTCGACGTGACGAATAAGGCGGCTCCGGTGCTGCGCATAAGCGGGCGTGATAAAGCCCTGCTCGGCCAAGCCTACGACGTATCCGTACAGAACAGGTCAGGCACGCGTATCGTGGCCGTCGCCGGCAACGCCGCCACGGCTCTTTACACGCTTACCGGCACCGACGGCAGCCCCACGCTCAGCCGCAACAGCTCGTCTATAGGCGGCGGCGATTCGGTAGCCTTCGGAGCGACCGGTACCGTACTCTATGCGACGAGTGGAAGCTTCCTCTACGCTTGGCAGACGTCGAACCCCGCGTCGCCTTCATCGCTCTCCTCAATAGAGCCGGCTGGCCCTAGCGTCGCTATGGGCAAGCTTACGGTATCCGAAGCGCGCGTATTCGTCGCCATGGATATCTACGGCTATGCCGTAGCGGATGCCTCCAATCCCGCGGCGCTCCGCACCGCCTTCGTGCGCAGCGTTCCCGGCGCTACGAAGCATGTAGCCGTAGCCGCCGGCTACGCCTTCGTGTCTACCGGCCAGGATTATCCCTTTAGGATATACGGCGCCAACGACCCATCGGCAGCCCGACTAGTCCATACCCAGAGCGGGCTGCGAAGCGCGGCCAGGCTGGCCGCATACGGCGGCAGGCTGTACGTATCTGAATACTCGGGCGACTGGACATCATCGGTCTTCAGCTTGGCCGCGCCGGCTACGCCGTTCAGGGTAGCTACCGACCAAGGAGGCTATACACCTTATGATTTCGCCTTTGCCGGCGAACGATCCTATATCGCGGCTGAGCGCAGCGGCGTAATGCAGTGGGCGATTCAGCCTCCGGGATCCGCAGAGCATGCACCGAACGTCCTGCCTCCTTGGTATGTAGGCACGCAAGGCGGAAACGCCTGGTCCATAAGCCTTTACGGCCACTATGCCCTGATGGGCACGTCCAATTCCTGGTTTAACGTGGTCGATCTATCCCGCGCCGCAAGCGCTTCGCTTACCGTGATGGCGGCCGTCACTACTCAGTCGACTGCGGGCGTCGACCGTGAGGCCCGCCGGATAGCGCTGGCCGGACAATTCGCCTTCGTGGCCAACGAGGCCGCAGGCGTTCGGGTCGTCGATATAGCAAAGCCCGAGTTTCCCGCTGCCCTTGCGGGCTTCGGGGCTACTCCGGGGCAGACGGCGGCAGTCGCTACCTACGCTTCCTACGTATTCGCGGCCGATACCGTATCGGGCCTCGTGGCCTACAATGCGGCCGATCCCCGCTCCTGGCCTGCCGGCAAGATACGCGATTGGTTCCAGCCTTCAGCCGCTCCCGCCTTTGACCTTGTTATACGGGGGAGCTACGCCTATGTTGCCTACGGGACGGGCGGGCTGGGTATATGGGAAATCAGTAACCCGCTTACGCCGCTTTTAGTCGGGTCGGTTCAGGCGGCCGGCTTCGAGCCGCGTTCCCTGGCCGTTTACGGCGACTATCTCTACGCCACGGATGGCGCTAGCAAACTCTATACCGTGAGCCTAAGGCCATGAGGCAGGAGCTAACTATGAACCTTAAAGCAAGGCAGCCAACACCACAGTCCGCGCGTTATGTCGTTGCCGCGGCCCTTGCCATAGCGCTTGTCGGGCTCGTTGCCGCCCAGGATAGCATGGCCGAGCTTAACGAGCGCTATAGTTTTCCTCTATCGGTGGGGGTAGGCTATCGCGACCTGCAGCCGGCCGGCGGCTTCGCATCCGGCTTTAGCTACCGTGAGATAGGGGCGGAACTCCGCGTGCCCTTCCCTAAGGCGACCACCCTGCAGCCGTTCTTACGCGCGGGTTCCCTCTCCGTCCTAGAGTCGGGAAGCGCCGGCGGCGCGCAGTTCGACCATAGCCAGGCCTGGGCGGCCTTCGGCATGGGCTATTCTACCCGCTTCTCCAGGAATTTCGAGCTTGGCGTGGAGGCAGCAGGCGGCGTGTACCAGAGCGCCTTCTCCAATCTCTCGCCCGGCGCTACCGTGGGCGAGCTGGGCTACCTTGCCGAGGCGGGCGCGCGCATCGGGCTCATACCCTCGTATAACCTGGCGGTGGACCTTCGGCCATCGCTGCGCTATTCCCAGAGCGCCGGCCTGCTTAACGACTTCGACGGCTTCTATTTCGGGCTGGGCCTTGCGCTGTCCTGGCGCTTCGGACAGGACCCGGACGCCGCGGCGGCCGCCGTCCGCGCCTTGCGCCTTGAAGAGGCAGGGCGCTTGCCGCCCGCCTTCGCCGCCATGCAGAGTTATTACGCAGCTAACCCCTTTGCCCGGGTAGCCCTAGTGAACGCCGAAAGCGCTGAGATTCGCGATGTCGAGGTATCGTTCTTCCAGCCCGGCTATATGGACGCCCCCACTCCCAATGCATCCATAGCCCTGATACCGCCGCGCGGCCGCGTAGAGCTCGATCTTCTAGCGGCGTTTAACCAGGAAGTATTCCGTACAGAAGGCACTGTCCCGATGGCCGGAGAGATCATAGCCCGGTATCGATACCGGGGCCGACCCGTGGAACAGCGCATTCCGGTATCGTACGAGCTGCTCGACCGCACGGCCATAAGCTGGGACGACGACCGCAAGGTGGGCGCTTTTATCACGCCGGCCGACTCCGCTATGCGGAATTACGCAAGCTACGTAGCCAGCTCGCTCCGCGGCGAAAGCCTTCCGCAGCTGAACCAGGCATTGCAAGGCGCTGCCCAGCTCTATGCGGCTCTTGCCTCATTCGGTCTGCTGTACCAGGCTGATCCGAGCACGCCTTTCGTGCGTGCCCAGGCCGGCGCTATAGCCGTGGACTCGGTGAGCCTGGCTCGGGCCACGCTTTCGCGCGGTACGGGCGACTGCGACGACCTTACCGTGCTCTTTGCCAGCGTACTTGAATCCATGGGGCACGAGACCAGCTTTATCACGGTGCCCGGCCATATATACCTGGCGGTGAATACCAAGATAGCGGCCCGCGATTATCGCGAACTGCACACGGACCGCGCCATGACCATAGTCCATCGCGACCAGCTCTGGATACCCATAGAGATTACCCTGGTCGGCAAGCAGCCCTTCGCCGACGCCTGGAGGCGCGGGGCGGAGCTGTGGCGGCTCTATGACGCCGACGCCTCCAAGCGCGCCTTCTACGCTACCGCCGAGGCCCAGGCGCTCTACAAGCCGGTAGGCCTCCGCGAGACCGACCTAGGGCTCCAGTATGGGACGAAGGCTGAGCTTATATCCGCCTATCGCCCCGAACTGGCGCGTTTAGGCGATTTCTCCTTATCAGAGCTGGCGGCTCAGACCGCACGGAGCGGCGATAAGCGCGATTGGAACGCCCTCGGTATAGCCTATGCCAAGTTCGGCCGCATAAAGGACGCCGAAGCCTCCTTCGCCCGAGCGCTGCGCATCGACCCGGCTTTCGTCGGGGCGCAGGTGAACCTCGGCAACCTTGCCTATATGCAAAAGGATTATCGCAAGGCGCTCGGTTCGTGGCAGGTCGCCGTGAAGGCTCTGGACTCCCAAGGCAAGGCCAAGAGCGTGTCCGCCCAGATGATCCAGGTAAATATATCGATGGCGTATAACGCCCTCTCTGATTTTAGCTCCGCACGCGCCAGCTTCGAGCGCGCGGCGGCTATAGACCCCGATAAGGTACGGGACTTCGCCTACCTGGCCAGCGTAGGAGCCGGTACAGCGGCGGGCGGGCGGGCGGCGGAGCTCAGCGACGCGGTTATATTCGTGAGGGACGAGTAGGGGGGCTTGCCGGCGCCCGGCACGGTACGGGCGCCTCCCTCCTTGGATACCTGCCCTTGCGCGTATGCGATAGGCCCTCTATCACCGTATAGCCCCGCCGTGAAAATACAGCCGGTACACGGGCGCGCCGCCTAGGCCTATCTCCTCGATGCCGGTATACATGGTAATAGCCCCGGAGGAAGAGCAGCGGTAGCTGTACGGCCCGCGCTCGTAGCTCGGGCAGCCGCGGTAGGGCTCCTCGAAGCGTACCCGCAGCAAGGCTTCGCGCAGGGTTTCGATGAAGCCCTCTGGCAGGCCGTCGGCCAGCATGGCCCCGT